>NZ_JBEXJK010000047.1:0-32021 GCF_040609095.1 Kitasatospora sp. NPDC004799 | reverse complement strand
ACCTCCGCCGCGAACGGAGCGATCTTCGCCTCGGCCAGCGAACGCACCGCCTCACGGAGCATCCCGTGCTCCTCGGAGATCCGGAAGAGATCGAAGTCAGCCGCCCCTGCGCTGCCCGCCATGATGCCTGCCTCGTCGTTCAGTGACCGGTGCCCGATCGAGGTCCGATCGACGCCCGGTGCGAGTCGAATCCGCGGTTAACTACCGTTCAGTAGAGATCCTAGGGCTCCGACCTGCGGCTGCCTAGCGTCCCGAACGCCCCTCGGGCGTGCGGGCGATCCCGGAGAGCCCCCCGCGGACGGATAGCATCAGGGCATCCGTACTGGTCGCGTCCGCATCCAAGGAGAACCCGTGACCCTCCGCATCTCCGTGATCGGCACCGGCTACCTCGGCGCCACGCACGCCGCCGCGATGGCCGAGTTCGGCTTCGAGGTGCTGGGTCTGGACATCGACCCCGACAAGATCGCCATGCTGACCGCCGGACGCGTCCCGATGTACGAGCCGGGGCTGTCCGAACTGCTGCTCAAGCACGTGGCCGGACACGAGGGTTCGACCGGACGGCTGCGCTTCACCACCTCCGCCCAGGAGGCCGCCGAGTTCGGCGACGTGCACTTCATCTGCGTCAACACCCCGCAGCGCAAGGGCGAGTTCGCCGCCGACATGTCGTACGTCGACACCGCGATCGACGAGCTCGCGCCGTACCTGACCCGCCCCGCCCTGGTGGTCGGCAAGTCCACCGTCCCGGTCGGCTCGGCGGCCCGGCTGGCCGAGCGGCTGGCCGCGCTGGCACCGGTCGGCGAGGGCGCCGAACTCGCCTGGAACCCGGAGTTCCTGCGCGAGGGCTTCGCCGTGCAGGACACCCTGCGGCCGGACCGGATCGTGGTCGGCGCCCAGAGCGAGCGGGCCGAGCGGGTGCTGCGCGAGGTGTACGCGGAGCCGATCGCGGCCGGGGTGCCGTTCATGGTCACCGACTACGCGACCGCCGAACTGGTCAAGGCGGCCGCCAACTCCTTCCTGGCCACCAAGATCTCCTTCATCAACGCGATGGCCGAGGTCTGCGAGGCGGCCGGCGCGGACGTCACCCAGCTCAGCAAGGCGCTCGCCTACGACGAGCGGATCGGCGGCAAGTTCCTCAACTCCGGCCTCGGCTTCGGCGGCGGCTGCCTGCCCAAGGACATCCGCGCGTTCATGGCCCGGGCCGGCGAGCTCGGCGCCGACCAGGCGCTGACCTTCCTGCGCGAGGTCGACTCGATCAACATGCGGCGCCGCTCCCGGATGGTCGAGCTGGCCCGCGAGCAGTGCGGCGGCGGCTTCCTGGGCCGCCGGGTGGCCGTCCTCGGCGCCGCCTTCAAGCCCAACTCGGACGACATCCGGGACTCCCCCGCCCTCAACGTGGCCGCCCAGATCCAGCTCCAGGGCGCCCAGGTCACCGTCTACGACCCGAAGGCCGTGGACAACGCCCGCAAGATGTTCCCCTCGCTCACCTACGCCCACTCCGCCGAGGAGGCCGCCGAGGGCGCCCACGTCGTCCTCCACCTCACCGAGTGGTCCGAGTTCCGCGAGCTGGACCCGGCCGCGCTCGGCGCCGTGGTCGCCGAACGCCGCCTCCTGGACGGCCGCAACGTCCTGGACGCCGACGCCTGGCGCGCCGCCGGCTGGACCTACCGCGCCCTCGGCCGCCCCAGCTGACGGCCGTCCCCGCCGCCGATCGCGGGGACGGCCGGATGGCTCATCCCCGTAGCGCCGCCGCCCGGTCCGCCGGATGCTCGACGGACAGGACGTCGACTCCCCCGCCATCGGAGCGGGCCGGATGAGGTGAGGTCATGGCCGCAGCGGATGCGTCGAGCGTCGTCCACGACGTGGTGACATCGGCGCTCCCGGCCGTGGTGGCCGCGCTCCTCGGCGCCGCGGGGTTCTGGTTTCGGGACTGGCGTGCCCGACGGAGCGCCGCGGCCAGGCGGCGGCGGCAGCTGGAGGAGGCGCAGGCCTACCTCGGCTTCCTCGGCCAGTGGTTCAGCACCTACACGGCCATCGCCCCAGGGGCCGACATCGCTCCGACCCGGGCCTGGGCGGCCGACTACCTGGAGGACCAGCTCCGGGCCCTGCAGACGCCGGAGACCGAGGCGCCGCCCCGCGAAAAGGCTCCGTTCCGGAAGAGGGTCAGGCTGGTCCTCCTCCTCTATCCGCTGCGCTCCTTCGCCGGATCGATGGTGCGGCTGCTGTACTACGTCATGCTGGCGCTCACGGTCGAGTTCACCGTGGCCGCCCTGCTGCCCTCCGACCAGTGGCTCACCAGGGTCGCGCTGGCCGCGTTCTTCCTGGCGGCCGGGCTCGTGATCCTCGGCGTCCTGTGGCGACTCGCCGTTCAGCTCTCGCCCGAGAACGCCGTTCCCGGGGGCCGTCGCGAGGGCCGCGCGCGGCAGCGAGGCCCCGTCCCGAACTGGACCGGTTCGGACCACGGCCGGACACCTCCCCCGCCGCCATGAGGCACGGAATGCCGCACGCGAAGGCCTCGTTGACACCGGCATGACGAGCTACGGCGACGACGCGGCGGTCCGCGAGATCCTCACCGACACCGGGGACACCTGGGCGGTGGTGGGCCTGTCCACCAATACCGCCAGGGCGGCCTACGGGGTGGCCCGGGTGCTGCAGCGCTACGGCAAGCGGATCGTGCCCGTGCACCCGAAGGCCGAGACGGTCCTCGGCGAGCAGGGCTACGCCTCGCTCGCCGAGATCCCGTTCCCGGTGGACGTGGTGGACGTGTTCGTGAACAGCGCGCTCGCCGGGGAGGTGGCCGACCAGGCGGTGGCGGTCGGGGCCAAGGCGGTCTGGTTCCAGCTGGGGGTCACCGACGAGGCCGCGTACGAGCGGACCCGCCGGGCCGGGCTGGCCATGGTGATGGACCGCTGCCCGGCCATCGAGATCCCGCGGCTGGGCTAGTCCGAAATGCCGTCCAGCTGCGCGATGGTGGCGATGGACGGCCGGCGGCTCGCGCGCAGCCCGGCGGCCACCGACTCGGCGTCGCGCAGGACGCGGACGGCGTTGTGCCAGGTGAGCTTGGCCAGGTCGGCCTCCGACCAGTGGCGGCCGAGGAGTTCGGCGACCAGGTTGGGGTAGCCGGCCACCGAGTCCAGGCCGTCCGGCAGGAAGGCGGTGCCGTCGAAGTCGCCGCCGATGCCGATGTGGTCGATGCCGGCCACCTCGCGCATGTGGTCGAGGTGGTCGGCGACGGTGGCCGGGGTGGCGACCGGGCGCGGGTTGGCGGCCTCGAAGGCGCGCTGACGCTCCATCCCCGCCGGGGTGGTGTCCAGCGGGTCGAAGCCGTGGGCGCGCATGTTCTCGTCGGCGGCCCGGGTCCACTCGATGGCGGCGGGCAGGATGAACTTGGGCACGAAGGTCGCCATCGCCACGCCGCCGTTGGCGGGCAGCTGGGCGAGCACGTCGTCGGGGATGTTGCGCGGGTGGCCGCAGACGGCGCGCGCGGAGGAGTGCGAGAAGACGACGGGCGCCTCGGTGACCCGCAGCGCGTCGCGCATGGTGTCGGCGGAGACGTGCGAGAGGTCGACCAGCATGCCGAGCCGGTTCATCTCCCGGACGACCTCCTCGCCGAACCGGGTCAGCCCGCCGGCCGCCGGCTCGTCGGTCGCGGAGTCCGCCCACGGCACGTTGTCGTTGTGGGTGAGCGTCAGGTACCGCACGCCCAGCTCGTACAGGGCGCGCAGGGTGGCCAGCGAGCAGTCGATGGAGTGGCCGCCCTCGGCGCCCATCAGGGAGGCGATCCGGCCCTCGGCGCGGGCGGCCTCCATGTCGGCGGCGGTCCGGGCCAGGCGCAGCCGGTCCGGGTAGCGCTCGACCAGGGCGTGGACGAAGTCGACCTGCTCCAGGGTGGCGCTCACCGCGTGGTCGCCGGCCAGCGAGGCGGGGACGTAGACGGACCAGAACTGGGCACCGACCCCGCCCTCCGCGAGGCGGGCGAGGTCGGTGTGCAGGCGGTCGCTCTGGTCGGCGGCGAGGTCGAGCGCGCCGAGGTCGTACCCGGCCTGCTCGCGCATCGCCCAGGGGAGGTCGTTGTGGCCGTCCACCACGGGGGCGGTGCGCAGCAGGGCGCGGGCGCGGTCCAGCGAGGTGGGGGAGTCCGTCCGAGTCGTCATACGGGCTGTTCTACCCCACCCCGGCCGGCGGACTTACTTGCCGAACCCGAAGGAGGAGGAACCGGCCACCTTGGCGCGCAGCTTCTTGCCCTTCTCGGTGGCCTGGTTGTTCAGCTCGGCCTGGAAGTCGGTCATCTTCTCGGTGAGCTCGGGGTCGAAGGCGGCGAGCATCCGCACCGCGAGCAGGCCGGCGTTGCGCGCGCCGGCCACCGAGACGGTCGCCACCGGCACGCCGGCCGGCATCTGGACGATCGACAGCAGGCTGTCCATGCCGTCCAGGTAGCGCAGCGGCACCGGCACGCCGATGACCGGCAGCGGGGTGACCGAGGCGAGCATGCCCGGCAGGTGGGCCGCGCCGCCGGCGCCCGCGATGATCGCCTTCAGGCCGCGCTCGTGGGCCCGCTCGCCGTACGCGACCATCTCGCGGGGCATCCGGTGGGCGGAGACCACGTCCACCTCGTAGGGGACCTCGAACTCGTCGAGCGCCTGGGCGGCGGCCTCCATGACCGGCCAGTCGGAGTCCGAGCCCATCACGATGCCAACGACAGGGTTCGTCATTCGGTGATCGTTCCTCGCAGGTAGGCGGCCGCGTGGCGGGCGCGCTCGCGGACGTCTTCGAGGTCGTCCCCGAAGACGTTGACGTGGCCGACCTTGCGGCCGGGCTTCACGTCCTTCCCGTACATGTGGATCCGCAGCCCGGGGTCGCGGGCCATGCAGTGCAGGAAGGGGTGGTACATGTCCGGGTAGTCGCCGCCGAGGACGTTGACCATGACGGTCCACTTGGCGCGCGGGCGGGGGTCACCGAGCGGGAGGTCGAGGACGGCCCGCAGGTGGTTCTCGAACTGCGAGGTGACCGCGCCGTCCTGGGTCCAGTGCCCGGAGTTGTGGGGCCGCATGGCCAGCTCGTTGACCAGGATGCGGCCGTCCCGGGTCTGGAACAGCTCGACGGCGAGGTGGCCGACGATGCCGAGGTCGCCGGCGATCCGCAGGGCGAGCTGCTGGGCCTCGTCGGACAGGGCCGGGTCGAGGTCCGGCGCGGGGGCGGTGACCTCGGCGCAGATCCCGTTCTCCTGGACGCTCTCCACCACCGGGTAGGCGACGGCCTGGCCGCTGGGCGAGCGGACCACGTTGGCGGCCAGCTCGCGGACGAAGTCGACCTTCTCCTCGGCCAGCACCGCGACGCCGGCCAGGAACGGGGCGTGCGCCTGCTCCTCGTCGTCGACGACCCAGACGCCCTTGCCGTCGTAGCCGCCGCGGACGGTCTTCAGGACCACGGGATAGCCCGAGCCCTCGTTCGCGAAGGCGGTGACGTCGGCCGGGTCGGCGACGATCCGGTGCCGGGGGCAGGGCACGTCGATGGAGTCCAGCTTGGCCCGCATCACGCCCTTGTCCTGGGCGTTGACCAGCGCCTCCGGGCCGGGGCGGACGGCGATGCCGTCGGCCTCCAGGGCCCGCAGGTGCTCGGTGGGGACGTGCTCGTGGTCGAAGGTGATCACGTCGCAGCCGGCGGCGAAGGCGCGCAGGGTGTCGAGGTCGCGGTAGTCACCGAGGACGACGTCGGAGACCACCTGCGCGGCGGAGTCCTGGGGCGTGTCGGCGAGGAGTTTGAACCTGACCCCGAGCGGGATGCCCGCCTGGTGTGCCATGCGGGCCAGCTGCCCGCCACCGATCATGCCCACCACTGGAAAATTCACATTGCCCGGGGAAGTCACGCGGCCCAGGATATCCGGGCCGGTCGGGGGCGGTGGAGCCGCCGGTGGGGCCTGCGGAGCGGACGCGCGTAGATGTCAACCCGACGCCCTCAGGGCTGAGCCGTTCGATGGAAGCGGGTAGCCTGGTCGGCCAGGTCCTGGTCCGCGCGGTCCGATCATGTGCGTGCACGCAGGGCTCAAGGGACGGCCGCGCCGACGCGACCGGCCCGTTCGACCCGCAGGCACATGGAGGCAGTCCGGTATGGCGACGACCGCAGCTTCGGAACCCTCACTCGCGCAGAGGATGCGCGGGATCACGGGTGAAGTGGTGAAGTTCGGCATCGTCGGCCTGAGCGGCGTGGTGGTCAACTTCGCCGTCTTCTGGGTCTGCATCAACGGCATGGGCCTGGCCTCGGTGCGGTCGAACATCGTCGCGACGGTGATCGCGATCGCCACCAACTACCTGGGCTACCGCTACTGGCTCTACCGGGACCGCGACGCCGCCTCCCGCAAGCGCGAGATCACCCTCTTCCTGGTCTACAGCGGCATCGGCATGCTGATCGAGACCGGCGTGCTCGGCTTCTCGGTGTACGTGCTCGACCTGCGCTCGCACTACGAGCAGATCGGCGCCAAGGTGATCGGGCTCGCGGTGGCCACCGTGTTCCGCTTCGTCTCGTACCGCACCTGGGTGTTCAAGGCGGTGCCGGAGGAGCCCGTCGAGCTGCCCGCGCAGCAGACGGCTGCCGCCACCAGCGGCCAGGAGCTGGCCGCCCAGGCCGAGCTGATGCTGGCCGCCGAGCGGATCCGCTTCGCCCAGGCCGAGTAGCCGCCCGCGGCCCGGCCCGAACAGCCACCCGCAGCCCGTACCCCGTCACTCTCCGCAGCCCCGGCAGGCCGAACCGGCCGCCGGGGCTTGCCGTTTCCGCGTCCGGCGGAGGACAGTGGTGACCGAGGGCGAGCACGGTCGGCGAACGATCACGGCCGAGGGGGCCAGGAGGCTCGCCATGACGTTCGTCCAGATCATCGACTGCAAGACCGACAGGCTCGACGACCTCAACCAGCTGCTGGACACCTGGGTCGAGGCGACCCGGGGCAAGCGGACCGCCTCCCACGCGGTGGTCGGTACCGACCGTTCCGACACCAAGCACGTGGTGGAGATCGTGGAGTTCCCCTCCTACGAGGAGGCGATGAAGAACTCCGACCTGCCGGAGACCGACCGGATCTTCCGCGAGATGGTGGCGCTCTGCGACGCGCCGCCCACCTTCACCGACCTCGACGTGGTCCGCGACGCGCAGTTCGACAAGGCCACCGCGAGCCGGGTCCTCGACGAGCTGTCCCGCGGCAACCTCGACGTCATCGACGAGTGCATGACCGCCGACTACCGCGACCACGACTACGGCAGCGAGGGCGACGCCGTCGGCCCCGCGGCGTTCCGGGAGCGCTGCGGCGGCTACCTGAACGCCTTCGACTTCACCTTCGACGTCGAGAGCCAGATCGCCGAGGGCGACGAGGTGGCCACCCGGTGGACCTGGAACGCCACCCAGAAGGCCGACTTCATGGGCGTCCCGAACACCGGCAGGTCGGTGGTCGGCCGCGGCACGACCACCTTCCGCTTCGAGGAGGGCAGGATCTGCGAGGGCTGGTGGCAGTGGGACGTGATGAGCCTGATGCGCCAGCTCGGCGTGCTGCCGGGCGCCCGAGCCGACCGGCCGGGCGCCTGAGCCCGCCCGGGACCGCCCTCGGCCCTGGCGGCTGCGCCCGGGACCGCGCTAGTCGTTCTTGTGGCTCCGCCCCAGGAAGAGCGCGAACACCGCGGGCTTCAGCGAGAGCAGTTCGAGCCGCCCGCCGTCCGCCTCCGCGAGGTCGCGGGCGACGGCCAGCCCGATGCCGGTGGAGTTGCGCCCGCTGACCGCGCGTTCGAAGACCCGGTTGCCGAGGTCCGCCGGCACCCCGGCGCCCTCGTCCTGGACCTCGACCACCACCGAGGTGCCGGACGGCCGGATCCGCAGGGTGATCGTCCCGGCGCCGTGCATCAGCGAGTTCTCGATCAGGGTGGCCAGCACCTGGGCCACCGTCCCCGGGGTGCCGACCGCGGTGACCCCGCGCAGCCCCTCCAGGGAGAGCACCCGGCCCCGCTCCCGCAGCGTCGGGCCCCACTCCTCCACCTGCTGCTTGATCACCTCGTCCAGGTCGAAGGCGACGGCGGTGGGGCTGCGCGGGTCGCGCTGGGTGGTGAGCAGCCGCTGGACGACGTCGGTGAGCCGCTCGACCTGCTGGAGGGCGATGGTGGCCTCCTCCCGGACGGTCTGCGGGTCCTCGGCGAGCGCGGTGATCTCCTCCAGCCGCATGGAGAGCGCGGTGAGCGGGGTGCGCAGCTGGTGCGAGGCGTCGGCGGCGAGCCGGCGCTCGGCGGTGAGCATCCGGGCGATCCGTTCGGCGCTGGTGTCCAGCACCTCGGCGACCCGGTCGAGCTCGGGCACCCCGTAGCGGCGGTCGCGCGGGCGGGGGTCGCCGGAGCCGAGCCGCTCGGCGGTCTCGGCGAGGTCGGTGAGCGGCCGGGCGAGCCGCTTGGCCTGCCAGACGGCGAGCGCCACCGCGGCCTGGACGGCGAGCAGGGCGACCACGCCGAGCAGCAGCAGGTTGTTGGCGATCTCGTGGTCGACGTCCTCGCGGGACTGCTCGACGGTGACGGTCTCGCCGCTGTTGCCGCGCTCGACGGCCTTCAGCAGGTGGCTCCCGGGCGGGCGCTCCCCCGCGGAGACCACCGGCTGGCCGGGCACCTGCACCTCGACGTAGCTGCCCTCGGTGACCTGGCTCTCGAAGGCCCGCCCGGTGACCGGCTCCCCGGCGGCGAGCCGGCTCTCGACCAGGGCGAGCACCCGGACGGCGGCCGCGTCCACCCGGTCCTGGGCCGAGTTGACGATGGTCCGCTTCTCGACCAGGGCGATCGGCACGCAGAACACCACGACCACCACCAGGACGACGCCCAGCAGCGAGTTGATCATCCTGCGTTTCACGCCGCCGCTCCCCGGGGTGTTCCGCTGCCGCGGGCCGAGGGCCCGTTCTCCGTCAGGGGGTCAATTCTTCTCGAACCGGAAGCCGACCCCGCGCACGGTGGCGATGTAGCGCGGGTTGGCCGCGTCGTCGCCGAGCTTCTTGCGGAGCCAGGAGATGTGCATGTCCAGGGTCTTGGTGGAGGTCCACCAGGTGGTGTCCCAGACCTGCCGCATGATCTCCTCGCGGGTGACCACCCGGCCGGCGTCCCGGACCAGGACCCGCAGCAGCTCGAACTCCTTGGCGGAGAGGGTGAGCTCCTCGTCGCCGAGCCAGGCGCGGTGGGACTCGATGTCGATCTTCACCCCGTGCGCGCCGGTGGTGAGCTGGTCGACGTTGCCGCGCCGGAGCAGGGCCCGGACCCGGGCGAGCAGCTCGGCCAGCCGGAACGGCTTGGTGACGTAGTCGTCGGCGCCGGCGTCCAGGCCGACCACGGTGTCCACCTCGTCCGCGCGGGCGGTGAGCACCAGGACCGGGCAGCTCTTGCCGTCGGCGCGCAGGCGGCGGCAGACCTCCAGGCCGTCCATCTCGGGCAGGCCGAGGTCCAGGACGACGAGGTCGACCTCCTCGGTGAGGCCGGCGGCCAGTGCGGTCGGACCGTCCTCGCGGACGAGGACCTCGTAGCCCTCGCGTCGCAGGGCCCGGGCGAGCGGTTCGGAGATCGCCGGATCGTCCTCGGCGAGCAGCACACAGGTCATGGGGTGATGGTAGTCCGCCGGGGTATGCGCGTACGCCCTGTGAGGTAGTTCACAGAGCGTGATCGTTATACAAGGCCGCGGAGGGCTTCAACACTCCGTGGCGGGCCGGTCGTTCGGCGAAGAATCCCCGTTTTGATCTTGAATCCGAAGGAAGACACGCCCGTCTACCATCGATAGACCGGGAAGATCTGTGGCCAACATTGCCATTCCCACACCTGATTCAAGACTTTTGTCATCTGATAGAGCCAAATGTCGCCACGTAGAGTGGTTTCGTCCACGTCCGCCGCCACCCCCCTAGGCGGACGCTGTCAGGCAAGGAACCACTATTCATGGCGTCTAAGACCCTGGACGCCGACGTCACGTCGGCCTCTCCCAGCGGCAAGACCTTCCTCGGTCACCCCCGAGGTCTCGCCACCCTGTTCATGACCGAGATGTGGGAGCGCTTCTCCTACTACGGCATGCGCGCCCTGCTCATCTACTACCTGGTCTCCGGTGGCGCCGACGCCGCGGCCGGCAGCCAGGGCGGCGGCCTCGCCATGACGGCCACGATGGCGACGGCGATCTACTCCGTCTACGTCTCGATGGTCTACCTCATGGCCTACCCGGGCGGCTGGTTCGGCGACCGGGTCTGGGGCGCCCGCAAGACCGTCGCCATCGCCGGGTCCGTGATCGTGGCCGGCCACATCGCGCTGGCCGTCCCGGGCCAGGCGGCGTTCTTCGCCGGCCTGCTCCTGGTCGCGGTCGGCTCCGGGCTGCTGAAGGCCAACATCTCCACGATGGTCGGCCACCTCTACAACGGCCCCGAGGACCCGCGCCGCGACGGTGGCTTCACCGTCTTCTACATGAGCATCAACCTCGGTGCCTTCGTCGCCCCGTTCGTCATCGGGACGATCGGCAAGGAGCACAACTGGCACCTGGGCTTCGGGCTGGCCGCGGCCGGCATGGCCCTCGGCCTGGTGCAGTTCCTGCTGGGCAGCCGCCACCTGAGCGAGAAGAGCAGCAAGGTCCCGAACCCGCTGCTGCCGGCGGAGCGCAAGAGCCTGCTGGTGAAGGTCGGCGTCGCGGTCCTGGCCGCCGCCGCGTTCTACGGCGCCATCGTCGCGATGGGCGTCTACACGCTGAACTGGGCCCTGGTCCCGCTGACCCTGGCCGGTCTGCTCATCCCCGTCGCCGTGCTGGTCCGGATCAAGCGCGACAAGGACCTGAGCGCCGCCGAGCAGTCCAAGATGTCCGCCTACATCTGGTTCTTCGCCGCGGCCGCCGCCTTCTGGATGATCTACGACCAGGGCGGGTCGACGCTCTCCCTGTTCGCGGACAAGAAGACCGCGGACACCCTGTTCGGCCTCGGCTTCTCGGCCACCTGGTACCAGTCGCTGAACCCGCTGTTCGTGATGGCGCTGGCGCCGGTCTTCGCCTGGCTGTGGATCTGGCTGTCCCGCCGGAACAAGGAGCCGAACACCATCGTGAAGTTCTCGATGGGCCTGCTCCTGGTCGGCGCCTCGTTCTTCATCTTCATCGTCCCGATGAACATGGCGGACGGCGGCGACAAGGTCTCCCCGATGTGGCTCGTCTCGATCTACATGATCCAGACCATCGGCGAGCTGTGCCTCTCCCCGGTCGGCCTCTCGGTCACCACCAAGATGGCGCCGCAGAAGTACGCCTCCCAGATGATGGGCGTCTGGTTCCTCGCCGTCACCGCCGGTGACTGCACCACCGGGCTGCTCTCGCTGGCCGGCGTCGACCTCAACGGCACCGGGATCATCGCGATGCAGGCCGCGCTCGCGGCCCTCGCCGGGTTCGCCGTCTTCACGTACCGCAAGAAGGTCCAGGCCCTCATGGGCGACGTGCGCTGACGGACCGGCCTCCGGCTCCCGACCCCGGGGCCGCCGTGGATTCCTGAGATCCACGGCGGCCCCGGTCGTCTTTCCCCGGCCGTCCTTCCGCGCCGTCGCGCTCGACAGGCACGGACCGGCCGTGCCTATGGTGCCCGGCATGACGACGCTCGCCTTACCCCGCCAGCTGGCCCGCACCCGACGGTTCACCCTGGGCGTCCCGGTCCAGCCGGAGCCCTCGCCGGACGGCACCACCGTGCTCTTCCTGCGCGGCCGCACCGGCACCGACCCGCTCGCCTGCCTCTGGGCCCTGGACACCGCCACCGGCGAGGAACGGCTGATCGCCGACCCGGCCGCGCTGGGCGCCCGTGAGGGCATCGCCGGGTACAGCACCGACGCCGCCGGCGCACTCGCCGCCTTCGCGCTGGACGGCGCCCTGTGGCTGGCCGACACCGCTGGCGGCACCGTCCGCGCCCTCCCCGCCGCCGGCCCGCCGCGGGACCCGCGGCTGGACCCGACCGGCCGCCGGATCGCCTACGTCCACGGCGGTGCCCTGCGGGTGGTCGGCGTCGACGGCACGGACGACCGCCCGCTCGCCGAACCCGAGGCCGAGGACGTCTCCTACGGACTCGCCGAGTACGTCGCCGCCGAGGAGATGCACCGCGACCGCGGCCACTGGTGGTCCCCCGACGGCACCGCGCTGCTGGTCGCCCGGGTCGACGACCGCCCGCTCGCCCGCCTCTTCCTGGCCGACCCCGCCGACCCGCACCGCCCGCCGCGCGCCGTCCGCTACCCGCTCGCCGGCACCGCCAACGCGGAGGTCTCGCTGCGGCTGCTCGGCCTCGACGGCACCACCACCGAGGTCCGCTGGGACCGCGCCGCCTTCGAGTACCTCACCGCCGCTGGCTGGGACGCCCACGGCCCGTACGCCGCCGTGCAGAGCCGCGACCAGCGCACCGTCCGCACCCTGGCCATCAGGCCGGACGGCACCACCCTGGTGCTCGCCGAGCGGCAGGACGCCCACTGGATCGAGCTGCTCCCCGGCCTGCCCGCCCGCACCGGGAGCGGCGCCCTGGTGGACACCGCCGACCTGGGCGACACCCGGCACCTGACCGTCGACGGCAAGCCCGTCACCCCGCCCGGGCTCCAGCTGCGCGCGGTGCTCGGGACGGACGGCGAACAGGTGCTGTTCACCGCCTCCGAGGAGCCCACCGAGACCCATCTCTGGACGTACGGCCCGGACGGCGGCCTACGGAAGCTGAGCAGCGGCCCCGGTCTGCACACCGGGGTGCGCCGCGGCGGCACGCTGGTGCTCACCACCCGCTCCCCCGGCCACCCGGGCGGCCGCTCCACCGTCCTGCGCGAGGGCCGCCCGGCACTCCCGCTCGCCTCCCGCGCCGAGCCGCCGGTCCGCACCGCGGCGCCCGAGCTGCTCCGGCTCGGCCCGCTGAAGCTGCGCGCCGCGCTGTTCCTGCCCGCCGGCCACCGCCCCGGGAACGGCCCGCTGCCCGTCCTGCTCGACCCGTACGGCGGCCCCGCGCAGCAGAAGGCCACCACCGGCGGCCTCTGGTGGGACCAGGTCTCGCAGTGGTTCGCCGACCAGGGCTTCGCGGTGCTCGTGGTGGACGGCCGCGGCACCCCCGGGCGCGGGCCGCGCTGGGACAAGGCCATCCACGGCGACAAGGCGACGCTCCCGCTGGCGGACCAGGTCCACGGCCTGCGGGCGGTCGACCGGCTGCGGCCCGGGCTGCTCGACCTCGACCGGGTCGGCATCCGCGGCTGGTCCTACGGCGGCTACCTCGCCGCCCTCGCCGTCCTGCGCCGCCCGGACGTCTTCCACGCCGCCTCCGCCGGAGCCGCCCCCACCGACTGGCGGCTCTACGACACCCACTGGCAGGAGCGGTTCCTCGGCCACCCCGACGAGCACCCCGCGCACTACGACGGCGGCTCGCTGATCGCCGAGGCACCGAAACTGAGCCGCCCGCTGCTGCTGGTCCAGGGCCTCGCCGACGACAACGTCCACCCGGCCCACACCCTGCGGCTGTCCGCCGCGCTGCTCGCCGCCGGCCGCCCGCACGAGGTCCTCCCACTGCGCGCCACCGGCCACCGGCCCACCGACGAGGCCGTGGTGGAGCACCTGCTGCGGCACGAACTGGACTTCCTGCGAAGGTCGTTGGGATTGGAGTGAGCAGGCCTTCGCCCCGTCGAGCCGAGTGGGCTCGACGGGGCGAAGCAACGGAACGACTCAGCCACGGATCGGCACCGGGTTCGCCGGGGAGTCGAGCCACACGGTGTGGCCCTCGGCCCCGACCGTGAGGCCGAACCGGTCGAAGCCGGGACGGCCCTGGTCGTCCCACCAGCGCCAGGTGGCCTCCACCTCGTCCCAGAGGTTCCGGGGGCCGGACTGGTACACCTCGTACTCCGTACGGCCCCGCTCGTAGTCGGCCGACGCCCACGACTCGGTGTCCCGGCCGTAGAGCCACAGCGTGTACGCGCCGTCGTCGTAGCGCTCCGCCCGCCAGAACACGCCGGGCACGGCCGCCCCGATGACGAACTGCTCGAACCACCCACCCGTGTCCGGCGGGGCCAGCGCGGTGGTGCTTCGCACTCCGTCGGCGGGCCACTCCTGCCCGCGCAGGTAGTCCTCGAAGGGCGGCCGGTCCGTGCGCTGCTGGCGCAGTCGCATGAACGCGGAGCTCCGGGTGAACCTCCCGCTGGCGCTGGTCCCGTCGTCGTTCACGGTCAGCCGGACGATCTGCTCGCCACCGTACTCGGTGCCGTACGGCGCCACGATGATCCCGCCGGGCGCCGTCTGTGCCAGCCACGCCGCAGGGATCTCCAGCAGGGAGCAGGTGGCGATGATCCGATCGTACGGAGCGCCCTGCGACCACCCGGAGCGTCCGTCGCCCTCGATGACGGTCGGGGCGAGCCCCGCCCGGTCCAGGTTCTCCCGGGCCCCGCGAGCGACGTCCGGGTCGTACTCGACAGTCACGACGTTGAGGTTGCCCAAGCGGTGGGCCAGCAAGCCCGCGTTCCAGCCAGTGCCGGCTCCGACCTCCAGCACCCTGTCGCCCGGGCGCACGTCGAGGTCCTGGAGCATCGAGAACACCATGGTGGGCATGGTGTTGGAGGAGGTCGGAGTCGTCCCGAGTCCGTCGCCCTTGTGGCCGCCGTCGTCCCACTGCGTGGTCAGCGGGATGTCCGAGTAGACCGCCCGCCGCCAGGTTTCGGGCTCCTGCGACCGGTACACCACGGGGTTCTGTTTGGTGCCGTCCGCGATGCCCGGCCAGATGCGGTCCGGGACGAACAACTCGCGGGGTACGGCCCGTAAGGAGGGGAGCCAGTCCGAGGAGAGCGCGCCACCGGCCACCAGCGCGGAGGCGAGCCCCTGGGGGCCCGCCTCCTCGTGCGTCTCACTGGTCACTTGCCGCCGCCGGAGCCGCCGCCGTGCTTTTCGATACCTTTGCCGGGGGCGTCCAGCCAGACGAACTGTGCGCCGTCCGGGGTGATGGTCACGCCGAACCGGCGAAGGTCCGGCTTGCCCTCCTCCAGCCACCACAGGCGGGCGCTGACGACCTCGCCCCACAGCCGGCGAGGTCCGAACTGGTGAACGGCATCCTCGGCGTCCCACCCGGCGTAGCGGACGGACGCCCAGGAGCCCGCGCCGTCCGAGAGCCGCATGCGGAACGTGGCGCCGGGGTCGGCCTCGTCCCAGACGTGTTCGTACCGGGTGTCCGGCACCCGCAGGCCGATGGCGAAGGCGGCGTTCACGTCCTCCAGCGCCAACTCCGGGTCCATCGCCGAGGGGCCCCAGTCGTCCGACACGCCGGCCGGTTCGCTCACGACGTGCGGGCGTTGTGCCCGCATCCACATGAACGAGACGTTGTCGACGAAGCGGCCGTGAGTCGGCTTGCCCGGCCCGCCGACCTCCAGCCGGAGCAACCCGGCGTTCGCGTACGGAGTGCCCCAGGGGGTCACGATGATGCCGCCGGGGCGGGTCTGCTCGATCCACGCGAGTGGCACCTGCTGAACGGCCGCAGTGGAGTGGATGCGGTCGTAGGGGCCACCGGCCGGGTAGCCGAGAAGGCCGTCGCCGACGACCCGGCTGGGCTTCAACCCGATCCCTGCCAGGCGCTCCCCGGCTGCGGCGGCCACCGCCGGGTCGACCTCGATCGTCGTCACGGCCCCGTCGCCAAGTCGCTCGCACAGCAGGGCACTTGTCCAACCGGTTCCCGTGCCGATGTCGAGCGCCGTGTTTCCGGCCGTCACGTCCAGGTGGCCGAGCATGGACGCGACCAAGGACGGCATGGAGGCCGACGACGTGGCGATGCCGGGCCCGTCCTCGTCTCCGTCGTCAACCTGCGTGACGACCACGCCGTTGGCGTTCACCAACGCCCACCAGGCGTCCGGTGCGTCGGCCTTGGTGATCCGCCGATAGCCGGTCGGGGCTTCCTCGTCCGGGGCCCACACGGTGTCCGGAATGAAGGCAGAGCGCGGGGCGCGCTCGAACGCGCCCCGCCACTCCTCGCCCAGCGCGCCGGCCTCGGTGAGGTCCGCGAGCAACTGCGCGTACTGGTCCATCAGTTCGGGCTCACTTCTTCTTCGGCGGGTTGGTGACGGGCTTGGTCCACTGGCCGTCCGACTCCTTCGGGGACTGCTTCTTGTCCCCGGACTCGCCGCCCTTGCCGTCTCCGTGCTTGCCCATGCTGGAGTTCCTCTCTCTCGGTCGCGCCGGCTCCGCCGCGCGCCTTGCCGATGCTGGCGAGGTTACGGATGGCGAGGCATCCACCTCCATGAACTTGCATGAGATTGCACGCCAATTACCCATCCAGATAGCGAGGTTGACTGCATATTTGCTACTCAGACAAGCTTGTGCAAGCCCGAGCAAGCACCTCGATCAGGGAGCCGGCCATGGCCGTAGAGTTCGTTGGCATCGACCCCAACACCGACCGGGACCACTGCCCCACCGTGTGGGTGGACCCGAAGGCTCAGGAGATCCTCTTCCAGGGGTGGAACCCGCGCCCCGAGACCCGGGCGGAGTGCGAGGAAAGCAGCCCCGCGAACGGACCGGTACCCGACAATGAGGCCATCGTCAGGCTTCCGGCCCGGATGGTGCCCATGATCAGGGAGGCGTGCGATGCCATCGAGCGTGCCCAGCTTCGCTGAGCTGCTTGAGCAGTGCCAGCGGTCCGCCGTCCATCTGGAGCTGCGGGACTCGTACGCCCCGACAGAGCGGTTCGAGGCCTGGCGGCGCGGTGAGCGGATCAACTGGGATGACCGGCAGTCCTGGTGGCACCCCTATGACCAGCTGATCACGGACACCGTCGCGCGGGGTGTGGTCATTCGCCGA
This sequence comes from Kitasatospora sp. NPDC004799, assembly GCF_040609095.1. Taxonomy (NCBI): domain Bacteria; kingdom Bacillati; phylum Actinomycetota; class Actinomycetes; order Kitasatosporales; family Streptomycetaceae; genus Kitasatospora; species Kitasatospora sp. NPDC004799. The sequence goes on along the minus strand of NZ_JBEXJK010000047.1, from coordinate 15,245 downwards.
GCCCGGGTGGTCTCCGAGCCCGTGTCCGAGTACATCCGGTGGGAGCACTACGTCACCCATGCCAACGTCACGGCAGGTGAGGACGTCCGCTGGCTGCCACGGCGACGGGCCACGGACATCCCCCTGCCGGGGAACGACTTCTGGCTGTTCGACGGTGCGCTGCTTCGGGTGCACCACTTCTCCGGGGACGGCGTGGTGGTCCAGGACGAGATCACGGCAGCCCCGGAAACCGCGAAGCTGTGCGCCACCGCGTTCGAAGCAGTCTGGGAGCGCGCGATCCCGCACCATCTGTACGAGATCTGACGAAGGCCAGCTCCATGCCCGCGCACCCCTCCACAAGCGTCCAGAAGGCTCGCGAAGCCCTAGCCAGTCGGCTGAGCGAGATTCGGAAGGACGCAGGGATCAGCGGGCGGGAGCTGGCCGCCAGGTGCGGCTGGTCGGAATCGAAGTCGTCCCGGATCGAGAATGCCAAGACGCCTCCCTCCGATGCCGACATCAGGGCCTGGTGCCGAGCCTGTGACGCCGGCGATCAAGTCCCCGACTTGATCGCCGCAAACCGGCAGTCCGCCGACGCTCATGTCCAGTGGCGACGACTCCAGCGAAGTGGGCTTCGTCGCCTGCAAGAGTCGACCGTCGATCTGTACCAGCAGACCAAAGTGTTCCGGGTCTACGTCTCCGACGTGATCCCCGGATTCCTCCAAACACCCGGGTACGCCGCCGCTTTGCTGTCGTGCATCGCGGACTTCCGGGGAACCCCGAACGACGTGAGTGACGCCGTGGCGGCCCGCATGAAGCGCAACGCGGTACTGAACAACGGCGCACACCGGTTCTCCTTCGTGCTGGAGGAGTCCGTGCTGCGGTACCGCGTGTGCAGCGCGGACACGATGGCGGCGCAGCTCGGCCATCTGCTCGGAGTTATGGATCTCCCGAACGTCGCCGTGGGCATCGTCCCGTTCGTGGCACAACGGACTGTGTGGCCCATGCCGACCTTCACGATCTTCGATGACACCAGGGTCCACGCGGACACGCTGGATGCTGCCTCGACGCTCACACAGCCCAGCCAGGTCGACCTGTATGCCCGCGCCTTTGATCGGCTCTCGCAAGGGGCAGTGCGGGGCGCAACAGCGCGCTCACTGATAGCGGGAGCCTTGGCTTACCTGGATTGATCAGCGGGGGCGCCACATGGCTACGCAGGTCGCACGGGCACCCGCGAGGCCCTCGCCCTGGGTGGGCGAGGGCCTTCGCGTGTTTCAGTGCTGCTCGTCGCGGCCCTCGGGGCGGGGCATCCCGAGGGTCGCGAGGGCGGGCAGGGCGAGGAGGGTCGCGCCGACGAAGAACCTCACCGGCGCCACGCCTCGTCGCGCTCCAGGTCGCGGAGCAGGTGGAGGAGGTTGAGCAGAGTGCTGACCGGCGCGTTGCCGAAGTCGACCAGGATGCGGCCGTCGAGGGTCGTCTCGCCGGGCGAGGCGGAGCCCCAGAGGAGCCCGTGCGGCATGCCGCGTCGGTGCAACTCGCCGAGCAGGGCCGTGATCTGGGGCGCGGTGTAGTCGCTCATCCGGGGGTCGTCCGGCGCGACGGGGTCGCGGGTCACGCGAGGAAGTCCAGCTCGTACCAGGTGGTTTTGCCGCGCTTCTGCGGGTCGACGCCCCAGCGGTGGGTGAGGCCCTCCACGAGCTGGAGGCCCCGACCGGTCTCGGCGAGGTCGGAGGACGTTCGCAGCCGGGGGAGGGCGTCGCTCTCGTCGGAGACGGTGACCCGGAGGGTGCGGTCGCGGATGGAGAACCAGACGACGGGCGCGGGGGTGTCGCCGTGCCGCCAGGCGTTGACGATGAGCTCGCAGAGGGCGAGTTCGGCGTTGAAGATGGCCTCGGTGTCCCAGTCGCTGCGGGTCATGGCGTCCCGCAGGGCCTGCCGGGTGAGGGTGAGCGAGGGGGTGTTACGGGTGCACACGGGAACCTCCGTGAGGCTGTGGTGTGAGGAGGGGGATGACGGTCGTCGCCGTGAGCCAGACCGGGGCGGCGGTTGCTCTTCGGTGCGCGGGCAGCAGGCGCCTACTGCCCGAATTACAGGCGTTACTGACGATCCGTCGGATCTGACTGAGAACGACGATAGCGCATGGGAGCTTAACGTTAAGCCCGATGCGCGAAGGTTCCCCCGATGGAGTCATCCCCGGGATGGCCACCCCTGCGCGCGCCACGGCAGACTGGCGCCTGTACCGGCAGAAAGGAAGCCATGGCCAACCGCCAGAACCCGACCCTTCGCCAGCGTCGACTCGGCGCTGAACTGCGGAGGATGCGAGAGCAGGCCGGCATCGCAGGCAGCCATCTCGCCCGCTTACTCGGTGTGACTCCAGCTCTGGTGACGCAGATGGAGAACGGGAAGTCCGCCGTCAGCGTAGAGCGCCTGCACGAGATCGCGGAGGCTTGCATGTGCGCCAACGCTCCCTTGGTCGAAGCGCTCGCCGGGATGGCCAGGGAGCGGGATAGGGCCTGGTGGGATGAGTATCGCGACGCCCTCACAACCGCCCCCATCGATGTGGCGGAAATGGAGGGACACGCGAAGAGACTCAAGAGCTTCAACATCGGCATCATCCCAGGGCAGCTTCAGACGGCCCCCTATGCCACCGCCGTGTTCGCGAGAGGTTTCACCCCTCTCCCCGATCGCGAGGTCGATCGCAGGGTGAGGTTCCGCCTACGGAGGCAGCAAGCCATTCGGTCCGGTGAAACGCCGTACGTTGCACTGGTCCACGAGGCAGCACTGCGAATTCAGTACGGCGGCCCCAAAGTACTCAGGGAACAGCTTGGTTCCCTCCTCGAGGACTCCGAGCTTCCGGGAGTCTCGCTGCGAGTCGTACCGTTCGATACGGCCGACTTCCCTGGCCCCAGTGAGAACCTGGTCTACGCGGAGGGGCCGGTGTCGGAGCTGGATACGGTCCAGGCAGACTCATCCCACGGCTCCCACATCTTCGACTCGCCCGCCCAACTGGCGGGCTATCGCGCAATCTTTGAGCACATCGAAGCCGTCGCGCTCCCGGAGAACGAGTCGCGAGATTACATTCGCTCGATCATGAAGGAACTGAACGACAGGTATGAATAGCTCCGAGTGGCAGAAGTCCAGCTTCAGCGAAGGATCCAGCAACTGCGTCGAGGTGCGCGCACTTGAAGGGACGATCGAGCTCCGCGAGTCCGACGAGGGTGACGTCATCGTCCGCTCCACCCACCTCAAGTTCGCCACCTTCCTCCAAGGCGCCAAGGCGGGCGAGTTCGACCACCTCACCACCAACCCCTGAGCAGCCCGTCGCCCCGTCGAGCATCAGCTCGACGGGGCGACGTGAACCCACCGCTCAGATCTCCCGGACCCCCGCCCGCCAGACCGCCGCAGTCAGCGGCACGCCCGGGCGGTACGCCAGGTGCACGTGCGACGGCGCGTCCAGCAGGAGGAGGTCCGCGCGGGCGCCGACCGCGACCGTGCCGACGTCGGTGCGCCGCAGCGCGTGGGCGCCGCCCGCCGTCGCTGCCCAGACGGCCTCGTCCGGGGTCATCCCCATCTCGCGCACCGCGACCGCGATGCAGAACGCCATCGAGCTGGTGAAGCTGGAGCCCGGGTTGCAGTCCGTCGAGAGCGCCACCACCGCCCCCGCGTCCAGCAGCCGGCGCCCGCTCGGGTACGCGGCCCGGGTGGAGAACTCCGCCCCCGGCAGCAGGGTCGCCACCGTCGCCGAGCCCGCCAGCGCCGCCACGTCCTCGTCCGTCAGGTGGGTGCAGTGGTCCGCCGAGGCGGCCCCCAGCTCGACGGCCAGCTGCACGCCGGGCCCGTACGAGAGCTGGTTGGCGTGCACCCGGGGGGTGAGGCCGCGCTCGATGCCGGCGGTCAGCACCGCCCGCGCCTGGTCCCCGTCGAAGGCGCCCTGCTCGCAGAACACGTCCACCCAGCGGGCGTGCGGGGCGCAGGCGTCCAGCATCTCGCCGGTGACCAGGTCGACGTACCCGGCCGGGTCCTCGGCGTACTCGGGGGCGACCACGTGGGCGCCCAGGTAGGTGGTCTCCGGGGTGTACTCGGCGGCGATCCGCAGGGCGCGCGCCTCGTCCTCGACCGTCAGCCCGTAGCCGGACTTGCACTCGATGGTGGTGGTGCCCTGGCGGACCGCCTCCCGGACGAACCGGGCCAGGTTGGCGTCCAGTTCGGCGTCGCTGGCCGCCCGGGTGGCCGCCACCGTGGTCCGGATGCCGCCCGCCGAGTACGACTGGCCGGACATCCGGGCGTTGAACTCGGCGGTGCGGTCGCCCGCGAACACCAGGTGGGCGTGCGAGTCGACGAAGCCGGGCAGCAGGGCCCGGCCGGCGGCGTCGACGCGCTCGTCCGCCGCCGGGGCGCCGGCCGCCGGGCCGACCCAGGCGACGGTGCCGCCGTCGACCACCACGGCCGCGTCGGTCAGCAGGCCGAGCGGCCCGGCGCCCTGCCCGGGGTCGTTGGTGACCAGGCTGCCGATGCCCGTGATCAGGGTGCTCAAGACAAGGCCTCTCGAAGGAAGGTGGGAAGGGTCAGCAGCTCAGCGCGCTGATCGAGCGCCGCAGCGCGCCCGGCACGTCGGCCACCAGCAGGTGCGCGCCGTCCCGGACGACGTGCCGGCCGCCGACCACCACGTGCCGCACGTCCGCCGCCGAGGCCGCGAAGACCGCGATCTCGGCACCGAGCCGGGGCGGCGGTCCGGCCGTCCGGACGGTGTCCAGCGCGATCACCGTGAAGTCGGCGAGCGCCCCGGCCTCGACCCGTCCGGCCTCCGGCCAGCCGAGCGAGGCGTGCCCGTCCTCGGTGCCCGCCCGCAGCAGCGCGTTGGCCGTCCAGTGCCCGCGGGTCCGGGTGCGCAGCCGCTCGTCCAGCTCCAGCGCGCGGGCCTCCTCGAACGGGTCGATCACCGCGTGGCTGTCGCTGCCTAGGGTGATCGGGGAGCCCGCCGAGGCGAGCCGGCGGGCCGGGCCGATGCCGTCCGCGAGGTCCCGCTCGGTGGTGGGGCACATGCAGACCGTGGTGGAGGAGTCGGTGAGCAGCCGGACGTCCTCGTCGGTCAGGTGGGTGGCGTGCACGGCCGAGGTGCGCGGGCCGAGCGCGCCGTGGTCGGCGAGCAGCCGGGTCGGGGTGACGCCGTGCGCGGCCAGGCAGGCGTCGTTCTCGGCGGTCTGCTCGGACAGGTGGACGTGCAGCGGCGCCTTGCGCATCGACGCCCAGTGCGCGACGGTGCCCAGCTGATCGGCCGGGACGGCCCGCACCGAGTGGATCGCGGCGCCGATCCGGGCGTGCTCGCGCGGCTTGAGCGCGTCCGCCCTGGCCGCCCAGGCGTCCGCGTCGCCGTCGCTGAACCGCTGCTGCGGCCTGGTCGGCTCGGCACCGAAGCCGGCGGAGAGGTAGCAGGTGTCCAGCAGGGTGATCCGGATGCCGGCCCGGGCGGCGGCCTCGATCAGCGCCTCGCCCATCGCGTTCGGGTCGGTGTACCGGGCACCGCCGGGCGCGTGGTGCAGGTAGTGGAACTCGCCGACGGCGGTGACGCCGGCCAGCGCCATCTCGGCGTAGACGGCGGTGGCGAGCTCCAGGTAGCGGTCCGGGTCCAGCGCGCCGGCGAACCGGTACATGGTGTCGCGCCAGGTCCAGAAGGTGCCGGAGCCGACCTGGACGTGCCCGCGCAGCGCCCGGTGGAAGGCGTGCGAGTGGGCGTTCGCCTGGCCGGGCAGCAGCAGCCCGTCGAGCCGGACGGCGTCCGGCGGGCAGGGCCCGCTGTCCGGGGTGACGGCGGTGATCGTCCCGCCGGGGCCGGTGGTGATCAGCACGTCCTGCTCGACCACCGGCCCGTTGTCGTGCGGCAGCCAGGCGTACTGCGCCCAGTACGTCGCGGGGGTCACTGACACGCCAGGTCCTCCAGTACGTCGGCGAGGGCGGCGACCCCGGCCAGGCAGTCGGCCTGCTCGGCGTGCTCGGCCGGGGAGTGCGAGACGCCGGTGGGGTTGCGCACGAACAGCATGGCGGTCGGGATCGCGGAGGCCAGGATGCCCGCGTCGTGTCCCGCGCCGGTGGGCAGCACCGGGGCGTCCAGCAGCTTGGCCAGCCGGTCGCGCAGCGGCCCGTCGAAGTCCACCACCGGGGTGTAGGACTCGCGGGTCAGCTCGACCCGGACGCCGTCGCGCTCGCCGCGCTCGGCCGCCGCCCGCTCGATCTCGGCGACCAGCGCGGTGAGGGTGCGCTCGTCGGCCGCCCGGGAGTCCAGCCAGCCGCGCACCAGCGAGGCGATCGCGTTGGTGCCGTTGGGCTCGACCGCGACCTTGCCGAAGGTGGCCAGCGCGCCCGCCAGCTTCGCCTTCTTGCGGGCCGCCAGCACGGTGTTGGCGTAGGTCAGCATCGGGTCGCGGCGGTCCTCGATCCGGGTGGTGCCGGCGTGGTTGGCCTCGCCGTGGAAGTCGAACCGCCAGCGGCCGTGCGGCCAGATCGCGCCGGCCACGCCGACCGGCTGCCCCTCGGCGAGGCAGCGGCCCTGCTCGACGTGGAGTTCGACGAAGGCACCGATCCGGGCCAGCCGGTCGTCGTCCGCGCCGATCGCGGTCGGGTCGTAGCCGGCCCGCTCCATCGCGTCGGGCAGCCGGACGCCGTCGGCGTCGCGCAGCTCGTACGCCTGCTCCGGCGACAGCACCCCGGCGGTCAGCCGGGAGCCGATGCAGGCCACGCCGAACCGGGCGCCCTCCTCGTCGCCGAAGTTGACGATCGCCAGGGGCTTGGTGAACCCGGCGCCGCGGGAGCGCAGTTCGTCCAGCGCGGCGAAGGAGGAGACCACGCCGAGCGGGCCGTCGAAGGCGCCGCCGTCCGGGACGGAGTCCAGGTGCGAGCCTGTGACGACCGCCCCCGGCCCGTTCGGGTCGCCCAGCCAGGCCCACTGGTTGCCGTTGCGGTCCAGCTCGTACGTCAGGCCGCGGCTGCGGGCCTGCTGCTCGAACCAGGCGCGGCACTCGGCGTCGGCGGAGTTCCAGGCGAAGCGGCGGTAGCCGCCGGACGCGGCGGAGCGGCCCACGGGGAGCAGCTCCGCCCACATCTCCTCGAAGCCGGAGGTCACAGCTCGCCCATCGGAACGCGCACCCCGCGCTCGCCCGCGACCTCGGTGGCCCGGTCGTAGCCGGCGTCCACGTGCCGGATGACGCCCATGCCCGGGTCGTTGGTGAGCACCCGGCGGATCTTCTCCCCGGCCAGCGCGGTGCCGTCGGCGACGGTGACCTGTCCGGCGTGGATCGAGCGGCCGATGCCGACGCCGCCGCCGTGGTGGATGGAGACCCAGGAGGCGCCGGAGGCCACGTTGACCATGGCGTTGAGCAGCGGCCAGTCGGCGATCGCGTCGGAGCCGTCCAGCATCGCCTCGGTCTCCCGGTACGGGGAGGCGACCGAGCCGCAGTCCAGGTGGTCGCGGCCGATCACGATCGGGGCGGACAGCTCGCCGGAGGCGACCATGTCGTTGAAGCGCTCGCCGGCCTTGTCGCGCTCGCCGTAGCCGAGCCAGCAGATGCGCGCGGGCAGGCCCTGGAAGTGCACCTTCTCCTGGGCCATCCTGATCCAGCGGTGCAGCGACTCGTTCTCCGGGAAGAGGTCGAGCACGGCCTTGTCGGTCTTGTGGATGTCCTGCGGGTCGCCGGACAGCGCCGCCCAGCGGAACGGGCCCTTGCCCTCGCAGAACAGCGGGCGGATGTACGCCGGGACGAAGCCCGGGAAGGCGAACGCCCGGTCGTATCCCGCCAGTTGGGCCTCGCCGCGGATCGAGTTGCCGTAGTCGAAGACCTCGGCGCCGCGGTCCAGGAAGCCGACCATCGCCTCGACGTGCCGGGCCATCGACTCGCGGGCACGCTGGGTGAACTCGGCGGGCTTGGCCGCGGCCATGTCCGCCATGTCTTCAAAAGCGACACCCACCGGAAGGTAGCTCAGCGGGTCGTGGGCGCTGGTCTGGTCGGTGACGATGTCGATCGGCGCGTCCATCGCGAGCAGCTGCGGGACCAGCTCGGCGGCGTTGCCCAGCACGCCGATGGAAAGCGGCTGCTTCCTGTCGCGGGCGGCGGTGGCGAGCTCCAGCGCGTGGGAGAGGTCCTTGGCCTCGACGTCCAGGTAGCGGTGCTCGATCCGGCGGGAGATGCGGGACGGGTCGCAGTCGATGCAGATCGCCACGCCGCCGTTCATGGTGACGGCCAGCGGCTGGGCGCCGCCCATCCCGCCGAGGCCGGCGGTGAGGGTGATGGTGCCCTCCAGCGAGCCGTCGTACCGCTTGTTGGCGACGGCGGCGAAGGTCTCGTAGGTGCCCTGGAGGATGCCCTGGGTGCCGATGTAGATCCAGGAGCCGGCGGTCATCTGGCCGTACATGGTGAGCCCGAGGCTCTCCAGCCGGCGGAACTCCTCCCAGTTGGCCCAGTCGCCGACCAGGTTGGAGTTGGCGATCAGCACCCGCGGCGCCCACTCGTGGGTCTGCATCACGCCGACCGGGCGGCCGGACTGGACCAGCATGGTCTCGTCCTGCTTCAGCCCCTCCAGCGTCCGCACCATGGCGTCGAAGGACCGCCAGTCGCGCGCCGCCTTGCCGGTGCCGCCGTACACCACCAGCTTCGACGGGTGCTCGGCCACCTCCGGATCGAGGTTGTTCATCAGCATCCGCAGGGCCGCCTCCTGCTGCCACCCCTGCGCTGTCAGCCCCGTCCCACGCGCCGCGCGCACCTCGCGCGGCCCGCTCGCCTGCTGCTGCACCATAGTCCCGGCCTCTCTGCGGATGGATTCATTCACCTTCGGTCCGGTTGAATATAACTAAACAGTCGGCTTTCGACCAGACCCCCGAACCATCCGATCAGCCACGGCACCGGCCGACTTGGCGCGCTAGCCTGAACCCGGCGAACACCAGCCACTCGGCCCAGTTTCCAGGGAGCGGAGGACACGATGACGGCCCTCACCGTGCGGCCCGGCAGACTCCGGGATATGGCGGAGGAGATCGAGCAGCGCACAGGAATGCGCGTCCAGATCATCGGAGGAAACCTGGTGATGTCCCCGACGCCCCGCGGCAAGCACGCGGGGACCACCAAGCGCCTGTCCCGCCAGCTCGACGCCGGGCTACCCGACACCCTGGGCGCCTACGAGGTCTCGTCGATCACCATGCCCGACAACGCGGAGGACTACGCGACACCCGACCTCGTCGTCCTGCCGCGCGACTGGGAGGACGACGACGAGTGGCTGGCTGACCCCCACGACGTCGAACTGGCAGTGGAGGTCATTTCGACATCCGAGCGGGTCAGCCTTATCTCCGCCAAGACCAGCTGGTACGCGGTCGCAGGCGTGCCGGTCCTCCTCGCGGTCGACCCGCGCAACGGCACCTGGACGCTCCACACCCACCCGCGCGACGGCGCCTACCAGGGCGTCCTGCACGGCAAGTACGGCGAGGCCGTTCCGCTGCCCGCGCCGCTGCCCGCCGAGCTGGACACCTCCGGCCTTCCGGTCTACGCCCCGCGCCGCTGAGTCAGGCCGCCGCGTCGCCGTCCCAGTCGATGCCGATCTCGGCGAGCCAGCGGCGGTCGGCGGCGTCGGGGGCGGGTGGGGACGGTGGGCGGGGGATGTTCTGGACGGGGCCGAGGCCGTACTTCTCGGCGGCCGCGGCCGCGCGGGCGTCGGGCTCGATGACGCCGACGTGGACGGCCGACTCGTCGCCCGGGTCGAGGACGGTCAGTTCGGGTTCGGGCAGGCGCCGCAGGGTGACGCGGCGTCCGCAGGCGGGGCAGGACCATTCGTCGGCGCCCGAGGACAGCCGGGCGACGAACTTCATCTCGTGGATCACGCGCATGGGCGGCACCCCCTGCCGTAGGGGATGCCCGGGTTCGTCCCGAGTACTCCCCCGCCGCCGCTCCGAACTGTGCTTATTCCAGGAACAGCCCGCGCGCCGCCGCCGACTGCTCGATCGCCTCCAACCGGGCCTCCGCACCCGGGAGTTCGTCGCACATGGACTGCAGCAGCACCCGGCCGAGCATCATCGGCGCGCACGCGGTGTCGAAGACCAGCCCGGTGCCGACGGCGGCCGGCAGCATCAGGTCGGACAGCTTGGCGACCGGGGCGAAGGCGCTGTCGGCCACGGTGAGCACCGTCAGCCCGCACTCCCGGGCCACCGTCAGCGCGTCCATCAGCTCCCGCGGGTAGCGCGGCAGCGCGAAGCAGAGCAGCGCACTGGCCCCGGCCGCCCGGGCCTGCTCCAGCCGGTCGGCGAGCATGCTGCCGCCCTCGTCCAGCAGCCGGACGTCCGGGTGCACCTTGGACGCGAAGTAGGCGAAGCCGCGGGCCTGCGCCGAGGCGGCCCGCAGCCCGAGCACCGGCAGCGGCCGGGAGGCGGCGAGCAGCCGGGCGGCCCGGGTGATCGGCTCCGGGTCGGCGAGGAGTTCGGCGAGGTGGCGCAGGTGCGCGATCTCGGCGAGCACGGCCTGCTGGTGCTCGTTGCGCACCGCGTCGTCCGGGGTCTCCGGCGCGGCCGGTTCGCCGCCGCCGAGCTCGCGCAGCTGCTTGCGCAGCGCCGGGTAGCCGTCGTACCCGAGCGCGACCGCGAAGCGGGTGACGGACGGCTGGCTGACGCCCGCGAGTTCGGCGACCTCCACGCTGGACAGGAACGGCGCCTCGGTGGCGTGCCGCACCAGCGAGTGCGCGATCCGGCGCTGGGTCGGCGTCAGCCGGTGCCCCTCGAACAGCTGGAGCAGCCGGGCGGAGGGGCCGACGCTGCCGGTCTCGTCGGTGGCGGTCATCAGCGGTACCTCCGGGTGCGAGGGGTTCGGACGACGACTGTGCAGGAGCGGGCCGCACCTGGCAAAGACGTCTCGTACGGCGGGACGTCGGGTGAGACGCCCCGCGGGGGAACGGAGCCGGGCCCCGCCGGGGCCGGGCAACCCTGATTTGTCCCTGAGCCCGCCCGGATTCCTCCCGCGAACGGATGGACCGGACGCCCCGGCGGCCCCACTCTGGATCCATGGACACTCGTCAGGACGAACTGCGGCGCGACCTCGACGCCACCCTCCAGGCCCGCAAGGAGCTCGGGAAGGAGTACGAGGACGCACTCGTCGACTCCTTCATGAAGCGGCTCGACGCCCGCATCAACGCCCGGGTCGAGCGGTCGGTCGCCGAGCGGATGGACGACGACGAGCCGCGGTCCCGCCACGACCGGGGCCACCAACGCCGGACGGGCTTCGGCCGGCGCTCCAGCACCGGACTCGCGGTGACCTCGCTGGTCATCGGCGTCCCGCTGACGGCGATCGCGGGCAGCCCCGAGAGCGGCGGCTTCGCCGGCCTGGTGGTCTGCTGGGCGGGCATCGTCGGGGTCAACCTGGCCGCCGCCCTGGGCGAGCTGCGCAACCGCGGGGGCCGCGGCGAGCGCGCGCCGCGGAGCGACTGGGACTGAGCCCCCGTCACCCCGCGGCGCCGCCGGCTCAGGCCAGCGGGCCGGTGACCCGCTCGACCGCGCGCACCAGCTCGCCGGAGGCGACCAGCTCGGCGGCCGCCTCCAGGTCCGGCGAGAGGAAGCGGTCGCGGCCGGCGCCGCCGACCCCCGCCTCCCGGGCGGCGGCCAGCGCGGCCGCGGTGGCCGGGGCGAGCCCGCCCGCCCCGTCGGCCTGCTGACGGATCTCCAGCGCGCGGGCGGACGCGGTGAGTTCGACGGCCAGGATGCGGCCGAGGTTGGCCACCGCCTGGCGCAGCTTGCGCGCGGCCGACCAGCCCATCGACACGTGGTCCTCCTGCATCGCGGAGGACGGGATCGAGTCGACCGAGGCCGGCACGGCGAGCCGCTTGTTCTCGCTGACCAGCGCCGCCTGGGTGTACTGGGCGATCATCAGGCCGGAGTCCACGCCCGGGTCGTCGGCCAGGAAGGCCGGCAGGCCGTGCGAGCGGGCCTTGTCGAGCAGCCGGTCGGTGCGGCGCTCGGAGATCGAGCCGAGGTCGGCGGCGGCGATGGCGAGGAAGTCCAGCACGTACGCGACCGGGGCGCCGTGGAAGTTGCCGTTGGACTCCACCCGGCCGTCCGGCAGCACCACCGGGTTGTCCACCGAGGCGGCCAGCTCGCGCGAGGCGACCAGCCGGGCGTGCGCCAGGGTGTCCCGGCCGGCGCCGGCCACCTGCGGGGCGCAGCGGATCGAGTAGGCGTCCTGGACGCGCGGGGCGTCGTCCTGGTGGTGGCCGGTGAGGCCGGAGTCCTTGAGGACGGCGAGCATGTTGGCGGCGCTCAGCGCCTGGCCCGGGTGCGGGCGGATCGGCGCGTGCAGCTCGGGGGCGAGCACCTTCTCGGTGCCGAGCAGCGCCTCCAGGCTCATCGCGGCGGTGATGTCGGCGGTGGTGAACAGCCGCTGGAGGTCGGCGATGGCCATCACCAGCATGCCGAGCATGCCGTCGGTGCCGTTGATGAGGGCGAGGCCCTCCTTCTCCAGCAGTTCGACCGGCTCGATCCCGGCGGCGGCGAGCAGCTCGGCGACGGGCTTCTCCACGCCGTCCGGGCCGGTGGCGGTGCCCTCGCCCATCAGGACCAGGGCGCAGTGCGACAGCGGTGCGAGGTCGCCGGAGCAGCCGAGCGAGCCGAACTCCCGCACCACCGGGGTGATGCCGGCGTTGAGCAGGGCGGCCATGGTCTGCGCGACCAGCGGCCGGACGCCGGTACGGCCGGAGGCCAGCGTCTTCATCCGCAGGAACATCAGCGCGCGGACCACCTCGCGCTCGACCACCGGCCCCATGCCGGCGGCGTGCGAGCGCACCAGCGAGCGCTGCAGCTGGGCGCGCAGCTCGGGGCTGATGTGGCGCACGGCGAGCGCGCCGAAGCCGGTCGACACGCCGTAGACGGGGCGCGGCTCGGCCGCGAGGGCGTCGATCCGCGCACGGGCGGCCGCCATCTCGGCCAGCGCGTCGGGACCGATCTCGACCCGGGCGTTGCCCCGGGCGACGGCCAGGACGTCCTCGGCGCTGACGTCGGCCTTGCCGACCAGGACCAGCGGAGCGTCGGGGGCCACAGCACTGTGCATATCCATATACACCATCACATCAGGTGAATGAAGATATGACAACAGGTGCTCGCCATCCGGATTCTCCGCCCTCCGGACCGGCGCCGCACGCCGCGGCCCCCCGACCGCTCCCCACCGGGCCTACTTCACGAGTTCCGCCTCGATCAGGTCGGCCGCCCGGGCGGTGCCACCCTCGGCGCGGCCGGCGGCGGAGAGCCCGCGCAGCCGCTCGGCCACCGCCGGGTCGCCGACCAGCTCCAGCAGCGCCGCGCGCAGCGCCTCCGGGGTGGCCTGCTCGGTGTCCAGCCGGCGGGCGACACCGTGCGCCACCAGGGCGTCCGCGTTGGCGAACTGGTCGACGCCCTGCGGCACCGCGATCATCGGCACGGCGTGGAACAGGCCCTCGCTGGAGCCGCCCATGCCCGCGTGGGTGACGAAGGCGTCCGCCTGGGCGAGCACCGACAGCTGCGGCACCCATCGGTGCACCTCGACGGTGTCCGGCACCTCGCCGAGGTCGGCGAGGTCGGTGTGCTTGCCGACCTGCAGCACGGTGTGCCAGCCCGGCAGCTCGCCGAAGGCCTGGACGCAGGCCCGGTAGAAGGCGGGCTGGTTGGTGTAGGCCGAGCCCAGCGAGACCAGCAGCACCTTCTCGGCACCCTCCGGCCGCTGCCACCGCCCCTGGTGGGCCCGGTCGCCGAAGCAGGGCCCGACGAAGCTGATGCGCTGCTCGTCGACCCGGTCGGCGTTGGGCTGCAGGGCGCGCGGAATGAGCGCGATCGCCCGCCGCGGGCGGGACTTGAAGGCGTCCACGTCCCGCTCGGTCGCGCCGGCCTCGGCCAGCCAGTCGGCGAACCGGCGGTAGTACTCGGCACCGCCCTTCCCGTTGCGGATCGACTCGAAGACCTCCGCCAGGTCCTCCTCGAAGCCCTCCCAGCCGACGTAGGTGGGCGACAGCTGCACCACCGGCACCCCCAGCCGCTCGCCCAGCGCCCGGCCGGCGAAGCCCGCGATGTCGGTGAGCACCAGGTCGGGCCGGTCGTCGGCGAAGGCCTCCAGCAGGACGGGCCACATCGCGAGCGCGTCCTCCAGGAACAGCTCCTGGAGCCCCACCGGGTCGTCCGTCCAGCTGTTCGGGTCGTCGCCGAGCGGCAGCGTCGTCGGGTACGGGACGAAGGCGGCGCCGGTGGACTCGACGGTCTCCCGGAAGGAGGCGTCGTTGACGTAGCTCACCCGGTGGCCCCGGGCGACCAGCTCGGCGATCACGGCGAGGCTGGGGTTGACGTGCCCGTGGGCCGGGATGGAGACCATCAGGATGTGTGCGGGGCGGGTCATGGGCACCTCCGGGAGAGCGGTTGAGACGAGACGGTCCGTCTCGTGTCGTGATGAGAAGACAATACGTCTCGTCTCGCTGTTTCGCATAGACTTTTTTTCATGGCTTCCAGAACCGCCCCCGACCCCGCCCGCCGCAGCGAACGCGCCCGCGCCGCCGTCCTCGCCGCCGCCACCGAACTCGTCGCCGACATCGGCTACGGCAAGGTCACCATCGAGGCGATCGCCGCCCGGGCCGGCGTCGGCAAGCAGACCATCTACCGGTGGTGGCCCTCGAAGGGCGCCGTCGTCTTCGACGCCTTCCTCGCCGCCAGTCGGCACGAGGGCAGCCTCGCCCTGCCCGACACCGGCGACCTCACCGCCGACCTGCGCGCCGTCCTGCGCCCCACCAGCGACGAACTCGCCGACCCGGGCGCCGACCGCACCTACCGCGCGCTCGTCGGCGAGATCCTCAACGACCCCGCGCTGCACGCCGAGTACCGCACCCGCCTGCTGGACCCGCTGCTGGAGGTCACCCGCGACCGCCTCCGCAGCGCCCGCGAGGCCGGCCAGATCGCCCCCGACGCCGACCTCGACCTGGCGATCGAGCTCTTCTACGGCCCGCTCAACTACCGCTGGCAGTACCGGCTCGGCCCGCTCACCCACGAGCACGCCGACCGCCTGGTCGACGCCGCCGTCCGCGCCCTCAACCCGCCCGCGGTCAGCGGCGGTTCCGGCGCCTGAGCCGGACCACGGCCGAACCACCGTCCTCCCGAAAGACCGTCGCCCCACCTTCCACCACCCCGCCCGGCCCCGGCGCGAGGCCCCCGGCTCAGAAAGTGTTGGGTAATTGATCAACTGCACGCTGTGATGCGTTGGCGGGTTTTAGGGGGGGGGTTTTGTGTGGGGAATTAACAAGCA
>NZ_JBEXJK010000046.1:0-32503 GCF_040609095.1 Kitasatospora sp. NPDC004799 | reverse complement strand
CGGCGAGTGGGCCGCCGACGCCGGCACCGTGGTGCGGACGCTGCCCTCGGGCTGGTCGGTCGTCGCGGTCGACGCCGCCCGGCGCTCGGACTGGCGGCTACACCCTCGCCGGGAGCCGGCTGCAGACCGCCCCCGCCATCAGCGGAGCGGGCTCGGCGCCCAGGGTGGCGAGGGTGAAGTCGGTGGTCAGCGCGCTGATGTCGCGGGACTCGCGGATCAGGAGGTGGTTGGCGCCCGGGGCCTCGTACCGCGCGAGGTCCGGGACGACCCGCCGGGCGCGCAGCGCGTACTCCAGGGACTGGGTGGCGCCGGCCGTGGTGTGGTCCCCGGTGCCGTGGACGATCAGCACCCGCCGCCCGGCCAGCTGGTCGACCGGGTCGCCGCTGGGCAGCCAGGGCGCGATGCCGGCCACCCCGACCACCGACGGGTACCCGCCGCACCAGAAGGCGGCCCGCCCGCCCAGCGAGTTGCCGATCAGGACGACGGGCGTGCCCGGGTACAGCCGGGCGAGCTCGTCGAGCGCCCAGCGGGTGTCCACGGCGGTGTCCGCGTCGGCACCGTTCCAGCCGCCGTGGCGGTAGCGCAGCAGGTGCACCGCGAGCCCGTGCGGCCGGCCGCGGTCGGCGAGCTCGGTGGCGAGGCCCCGCAGGCCCAGCTCGGCGACCTTCAGCGGTGCGCGCCGACTGCGGATGAACCCGCCGGGCAGCAGCAGGGCGACGCCGTTGACCGGCCCGTCCCCCTGTCGCGGGGTCAGCTCTGCGGTGCGCGGACGCTGCGCTCGGAACACGCGAAATCCCTCCTGATGTGTACAGGCGGATTCTACGGTTCCGAGGACGGGTCGCGGTGCGCCAGTAAGGACCACAGCACCCAGCCGGACACCCGGGTGCGCACCACCATGACCTTCGCCCAGCGGGCGCCGAGCGGGGAGGTCCAGGTGTCCACGACCTCGACCCGGTCACCTGAACGGGCGAGCCCGATGACGGTGTCCTCGCCGAAGTGGTCGACCCGGACGTTGGCGGCGTTGGCCGACACCTCCCACCAGCCCGCACCGAGCTCGGGCGGCAGGTCGGTGCCCGCCGTGACGGCCGCCGGAACGAGCAGGATGCCCAGCGCGACCACGGTGGCCGTCGCACGGCCGATCACAGCCACGGGAACCTCCTTGCGGTGACGTGCGCGGGCAACGGGAACGGCGTCGTGATTGGGGGAGGCATGTACAGCAGAACGATCCGACCGGGCGTACGCGTACTGTCCGGCGCCGAGGTGTACCCGGTCGGCTCAGCCCGATGTGGAGATCGCGTGTGCGGACGGCCGGGGGCCAACCTTTGTCCCGCGCCAACTCTCCCCTCACGGTGCGGGGTTGGCGTGCCCTGGCGCCCCGCCGGGCGCGCCGTGGGCGGGGCCGGACGGCTGCCGGCGTCTCGCAGGCCGGAGTGGGAAGTCGGGCGGGCCGACTTCCCACTCCGGCTGGGGGCATGCGTAGTTGGCCGGCTCGGGCGGCGCCGGGCGATGCGGTCCGTGGTGTGGTGGCTCGGCTGCGTGTTCGGCGGGGCGTTGCTCGGCTGGGCCGGTGTGAAGCCGGGCCGGCGGGACGGCTTCGTGTGGAACAACGTCGGTGCGGAGTTCGGGGGCGGTGTGTGGTCGCCGGGTTAGCGCGGGGGGTGGCGGGGGGTCCAGCGGAGGGCTCGGGTGGCCTTGGCGTTGGAGACGCGGAGGGTGGTGTCGAGCATCAGTTCGCCGAGGTAGGGGACGGCGGTGCGGAGGGCCCAGGCGGGGAGGCGGAGGGCCGGGCGGCCGCGGCGGGCGTAGGTGGCGAGGTCGCCGAAGGTGGCGGGGGCGTCGGCCACGAGATTGTAGGCCTCGCCGCCGCGGCCGTGTTCCAGCGCGGCCAGGGTTCCGGTGGCGGCGTCCTCGACGTGGATCCAGGACATCACTCCGCCGCCGCCCAGGGGGACGGGCATCGGGCGGCTGCCGGGGGTCGGGTCGAACCAGGTGCCCGGGCCGAAGAAGAGGCCGTAGCGCAGGGCGATCCCGGCGACGTGCGGGGCGTCGAACGCCCGTTGCTCGGCCTCGATCAGGCCGGTGACGACGTGGTCGGAGGCGGTGGGCCGGGGGCCCTCGCCGTACACGCCGAACGGGTCCTCCTCGGTGAGGAAGCGGCTCCCGTGGTCGCGGTAGCCGTAGCCGAGGACCAGGGACTGGGTGAGGAAGCGCTCGGCGCCCATGACCCGGGCGGCGGCCAGCAGGTTGGCGGAGCCGCGGACGCGCAGCACGTTGGTCGGGTTGTCGGCGGCCACCCTGCGCGAGGGCGCGCGGAGGGCGGTGAGCTGGTGGACCACCGCGTCCGCCGCCAGGCCGTCCACCGCGCGCAGCAGGCCCTCGCGGTCCAGGGCGTCGGCCCGTACGGGCGTGCAGCCCGCTGCCAGGACGGCCCGGGCCGAGCTCTCGGTGCGGGCGAGGGCCAGCACCTGGTGGCCCGCGTCGGTCAGCACCCTGGTCAGCGGGGTGCCGATCGCCCCGGTCGCACCTGCCAGCAGTATCCGCATCGTTCGCTCCTCGGTGTTGGTCGTGAGGCCGTCGCCAGAGGGACCGGACAGACGGTCGGAACGTGACACGGGGCGAACATTGGCCCGTGGTGGTTCTCGGCGGTCAGTAGCGGAGGGTGTGTCGGGGCGAGGGGAGCCGGGGGCCGGGAGGTCGGGGCGGCGCGGGGCAGCGGGGCCGGGCGGTCGGGGATTGCGGCTGTGGGAGTGGTGCCGGGCTGCCGTGGCGGGGTGCGGAGCGGTGCCGCGCCGGCGGTGGCCGGTGGGGGCGGAGGGGCAGTGCGGGGTCAGTGGGGGCGGGTGGCCCGGAGGGAGTAGGACTGCGGGGCGGGCGAGCCGACCGGGATTCGGAAGTGGGCGTGGGCGTGCTCGTGGAGGAAGTCCAGGCGCAGGCCGGCGTCGGCCAGGGCGGTGACGACCTCGCCGAGTCCGTGCTGCCACTGGACGGTGACGGTGGCGTCGAGCCGGGCGTCCGGGTCGGCGTAGGTGCCGGGGTGGTCGACGACGATCGGGGTGCGCTCGAAGTAGTCCTCCTCGAAGCTGCGCCCGTCGTCGGCGAGGACGTCGGCCACCGGGTGGTGCTCGGCGAGGTAGAGGAAGCCGCCGGGGGCGAGGAGCGCGGCGACCGTCCGGGCCCAGCGGGTGAGGTCGGGGAGCCAGCAGAGCGCGCCGAAGCCGGTGTAGACGATGTCGAACGTCCGGCCGTCGAGCGCCTCGGCGGCCTCGTAGACGTCGGAGGTGACGAACCGGGCGTCGTCCGCGCCGATCCGGGCGGCGAGGTCGGCGGCGGCCGCGACGGCCGGGGCGGAGAAGTCGAGCCCGGTGACGACCGCGCCGCGGCGGGCCCAGGAGAGGGTGTCGAGCCCGAGGTGGCACTGGAGGTGGAGCAGCGTGCGGCCGGTGACGTCGCCGACCTCGGCGGGCTCGTAGTCCCGGAGGGTGTCCCGGCCCGCGACGAAGCCGGGCAGGTCGTAGAACCGGCCGGCGGTGTGGACGGGGACGCGCTCGTCCCAGTTCGCACGGTTGGCGGTGCGCCAGTCGGGGGTGGTGGGCGGAGGCGTCGCGGTCACGTCGGGCAACGCTAGCCAGCGGGCCGGGGGCGGGCAATCGGTTTCCGCAGCTGGGAAGGCGGGCCCGGCCTGGTATGTACGGGGCATGGCCGGGGTTTTCCCTGCTCTTTGTTCCGGATCATGACGTCCTCTGCGACGATCCGATGATCGGCGGCCCGACGCGGGCGGGCGGCGCGTCGCAGGGGAGAGACCGGCATGGCCGTTCGGCCCGAGGCCAGTGAGGTCAGTGAGGCCAGTAGGACCAGCAAGACCAGCAAGACCAGTGAGGGCCGTGAGGGCCGTGAGGGCCGCGCCGTCCGGGCGCGGCGGGGAGCCCGCCCCGCCCGGGACCGGGCGGCGACCTGGCTGGTGGTCTCCGGCGGCGTTCTGGGGGCGATGTTCGCGAGCATGGGCCTGGCGGTGCTGTTCGGCCCGGCGAACGGGTTCGGCGGCGACAGCCTCGCGTACATGGGGATCATCAGCATCCTCGGGCTGATGCCCTGCGGCGCCGGCTTCGTCTGGGCGCTGATCCACCCGAGGGTCGGCTTCCCCGCGGTCGCCGTCGGGGCGCTGCTGGGGCTCGGGATCTTCGTCGGCTTCGCCGGGGACGGCCTCAACGACGCCTGGAAGGCGCCGCCGGACCGGCCGTCCACCGTCCGCGCCGTGGGCAGCTGGGCGAGCGGCGGCCTGGTGGTACGGGTCCGGCCGGACCTGGTGGTGGCCTACCGCGGCGCCACCGGGGCCGTCGCCTGGCGCTGGACCCCGCCCGGGGCGGACACGGTGTGCGCGATGAGCCGGGGCACCGGGCCGGACGGGACGGGCCGCGGCGGCGCCGTCGGCCTGATCGGCCACGCGCCGTACGGCAGCCCGTGCTCCGCCGTCACCGCGCTCGACCTCGCCGGCGGCCGGGAGGGCTGGACCGCCACCGTGGACGCGCCTGCCCGGGACGGCGACGACGCGACGCCCGACGTGGTCGCGGTGGCCGGTCCGCAGGCCCTCCTCCAGGAGAAGGCCGGCTGGCGCGCCGTACGGCTGGCGGACGGCCGGGATGTCTGGCGCAGCGCGGCCGACCCGGGCTGCGCCCCGCTGCAGGTCGCGGGCGGGCCCGGGGACGCCGTCACGGTCGCGCAGTGCGGTGACGCGCCGCCCGTGCTGCGCTCGCTGGCCCCGGCGGACGGCCACGAGCAGCGGAGGATCGCGCTGCCCGCGGCGGGCGGGCTGCGGGCCCTCGCGGTGGTGTCGGTCGACCCGCTGGCGGTGTGGGTGGACGCCCGGGCCGAGCGCGGCACCCACGCGGTGCTCAGCT
Organism: Kitasatospora sp. NPDC004799; assembly: GCF_040609095.1. NCBI lineage: Bacteria > Bacillati > Actinomycetota > Actinomycetes > Kitasatosporales > Streptomycetaceae > Kitasatospora > Kitasatospora sp. NPDC004799. The sequence goes on along the minus strand of NZ_JBEXJK010000046.1, from coordinate 27,608 downwards.
ACGACCGGACCGGCCGGCAGCGGGCGGCGATACCGGTCGCCGGGGACGAGTACGACCTGGACGTGATGCTCGGCGGGCTGCACGCCTTCGACGAGTTCAGCGCCCGGCCGCTGTTCGGCGGGGTGGTGGTGGGGGACCTGTTCGTGGTGCCGGGGCAGCGGCCCGGTGACATCGGCATCAGCGGCGGGCACCCGAGCCGCACCGCCACCGGCCGGCTGCTGGCGTACTCGCTCGCGGACGGCGGCCGGCGGTGGACGGCGGGGCTGGACGACCGGGTGACCGGCCTGGTGGTGGACGGCGGCTCGGTCTGGGCGATGACCCGGGGCCGGGTGACCAGGGTGGAGGCGGCCACCGGTCGGCAGAGCGCCGTGCTGGACGTCAACGACACCGCGTCGCTCTACCCGGTGGACCTGTCGGTGTCGGGCCCGGAGCGGTTCACGGTGGTGGCGGAGGACGGGACGCGGGACGAGCCGCCGGTGCGGGTGATGAGCTGAGAGCAGCTCCTGCTCACCTGAACCCCGGGTAGCCCAGGACGAGGATCCGCTCCGCCGGGCTCAGCACGTACGGCACCGCCTTGCCGGTCGGCTCGAAGCCGAGCCGCCGGTAGAAGGCCTGGGCGCGCTCGTTCGCCTCGTGCACGCCCAGGGTCAGCGCCCCCACGGCGGTGTGCTCCCGGGCGTGCCGGATGACCGCGTGCACCAGGTCGGCGGCCGGTCCGGCGGCGCCCCGGTGCGCCGGGGCGACGTAGACCGAGTGGATGTGCACGTGGTCGGGGACGTCCGCCAGCGGCTCGACGCCGGCGAGCCCGACCCAGGTGCCGTCCCCGTCGACGGCCGTGTAGGTGGCGGACTCCCGCGCCGTCGCCTGCCGGGCGGCCCGCTGCCGCCAGTGGTCCTCGGGGCGGGCGGCGGTGTCGGGGTAGGAGGAGCTGAAGGCCTTCGGGGAGTCCCGCAGCGCCTCCAGGGTGATCCCGCGCAGTTCCCGCCACTCCCCGGCGGCCATCCGGCGTACGTCGTAGTGCATGCGTCGAGCGTGGCACGGGCCGGGAGGCGGCCGGACCGCGCGCGGGGATGATCTCCGTCACCGCCGGTCCCCCGGGAGGGGGAGGTGCGGGCAGCCGCGGGCGGAGCCGGAGGACCTGAGCGTTCCGGGCGGTTGTGTCAGGCTGGTGGAGGACCACCGCCGAGGTCGGGAGGCTCGTGATGACCGAGATCAGGGTGAACGGGGTGGCGCTGCACTACGAGGCCCACGGCGAGGGCCCCGGCGTCGTCCTGGTGCACGGCTCCTGGAGCGACGCGGACTCCTGGGCCCGGGTGCTGCCGGGCCTGGCCGAGTCCACCACCGCGGTCGCCTACGACCGCCGGGGGCACAGCCGCAGCGAGGACCCGCTCACCCAGGGCTCGGTGCACGAGGACGCGGCCGACCTCGCCGGGCTGATCGAGGGGCTGGGCCTCGCGCCCGCCTTCGCCTACGGCGACTCCTACGGCGCGCTGGTCACCCTCCGGCTCGCCGCCGCCCGGCCCGACCTGCTGCGCGGGATCGCCGTGCACGAGCCGCCGGGCACCGGCATCCTGCTCGCCGACCCGGACCTGCGCCCGATCGGCACCGCCTTCGCCGACCGGATCGCCGCCGTCCGGGAGCTGCTGGAGCAGGCCGAGTCGGCGGCCGCCGCCGAACTGTACGTGGACAGCCTCGCCTTCGGCCCGGGCGCCTGGGAGCAGCTGCCCGCGCCCGTCCGGCACACCTACATCCGCAACGCGCCCACCTACCTGGACGAACTGCGCGACCCGGACGCGCTCGACCTCGACCTCACCGGGCTCGCCCGGTTCGGCGAACCCGCGCTGCTCACCCAGAGCGACGACAGCGCGCCGATGTTCGGCGAGGTGCTGGACCTCATCGACCTCGCCCTGCCCAAGGCGGAGCGCCATCTGTACGAGGGTGCCGGGCACGCCCCGCACCTGTCGCAGCCGGAGGAGTGGGTGCGGGTGGTGCTGCCCCGGGCGCTGGGCTGAGGGGTCCCCGTCCGAGCGCTCCCGTCCGAGCGCTCCCGTCCGAGCGCTCCCGTCCGAGCGCTCCCGTCCGAGCGCTCCCGCCCGAGCGCTCGCACCGATGCTCGCCGGGCTCTCGCCCGAACGCTCGCAAATCGCTGGCCACCGAAGTGCCCTGGGGCGCAGGCTACTTCCGTGACCGCGTCGGCACCGACGCGGTGCGAGCGGAAGGACGAACATGACGAGCACGCGCGTCCGCGTCGCCGCCCTGCTGGGCGCCGTCGCGGTGGTCGCCGGCACCACCCTGGCCACCCCCGCCCTCGCCTCCACCGGAGCCGGAACCGGAACCGGATCCGGCACCGAAACCAGCACCGCGACCGGCACCGGGATCACCCGGCAGGCGCCCTGCCCGGACGCACCCGAGTTCACCTGCGGGACCCTCACCGTCCCGCTCGACCACAGCGGCGCCGCCCCCGGCACCCTCGACCTCCAGGTGGCCGTCACCCGCACCACCAAGGCGCCCAAGGGCGACCTGCTGTTCCTCACCGGCGGCCCCGGCCAGCCCGGCGTCCCCGCGATCAAGCGGATCGCGGGCAAACTGGAGCCCGTCCTCAAGGACTACCGCCTGGTGATGTTCGACCAGCGCGGCACCGGCCGCGGCGCGCTCCAATGCCCCGGCCTCCAGGAGGACATGGGCTCCTCCGACCTCGCCCTGCCACGCCGGCAGTCGATCGCCGACTGCGCCGCCGCCCTCGGCCCGGACGCCCGCTACTACAGCACCGCCGACACGGTCGCCGACATCGACCTGCTGCGCCGCGCCCTCGGCGACCGGCGCCTCACCCTGGACGGCGTCTCCTACGGCACCTTCACCGCCCAGCGGTACGCGCTCGCCCACCCGACCCACGTGGCCCGGCTGGTGCTCGACTCGGTGGCGCCGCGACGGGGCATGGACCCCCTCGACCTGGCCGCGCTGCCCGCCACCGCCCGGGTCCTGCGGGCCGCCTGCCAGGCCACCGGCTGCACCACCGACCCGGCCGCCGACCTCGCCGCCACCGTCCGGCGCTACGGCAACGGGGCGCAGATCCTGAGCGCGCTCACCGGCTACGAGTTCATCGACCCCGACTACGGCGGGGTCCCGGAGATCCTGCACGAGGCCGCGGCCGGGCAGCCCGCGAAGCTCCGGGACTTCTTCGAACTCGTCCACCGGGAGGTCGACGCCGCCCCGGCCGAGGACCTCAGCCAGGGGCTGCACTCCGCCACCCTGTGCGCCGACTCCCGTTTCCCGTGGGGCACCACCGACACCCCGGTCGAAGGCCGCGCGGCGGCACTGGAGCGCACCCGGCAGCGGCTGACCGCCGAGCAGACCTGGCCGTACGACCCGGCGACCGCGACCGGGCTCGGCAGCCTGCTGGTCTGTCTCGACTGGCCGCGCGAGCCGGTGCCGCCGACGCCGTCGGAACACCGCAAGCTGCCCAAGGTGCCGATCCTGCTGCTCGGCGGCGACCGTGACCTCGCCACACCGTACGAACTGATGGACGAGTACACCGAGTTCGCGCACCACCCGCAGATCGTGATCGTGCCCGGGGCGGCGCACTCGGTGCAGAACCGGGCGGAGAACCCGGCCGGACGGCAGGCGGTGTACGACTTCCTGCTGAAGTGACGACTGAGGTGGCGGCTGAGGTGACGGCCGGCGTAACGTCCCGTCACCGGTTCAGAGTTCGGCCACGCCCCCGGCCGTCGCCCTACCGCTCGGCGGCCGCGCCCCAGCCGTCGTCCGGCAGGGAGCGGTCCGGCTCGGGGCACTCGACGTGCTCGAAGCCCCACAGCATCGCCTTGTGCAGCACCCACTCCGGAAGCGGCGGTTGGTCGTAGCCGTCGCGGTCGGTGAGCACCAGCTCGACCCGGACCTCCTCGGCCGGGGAGAACTCCAGGTTCCGCTGGTTCGGGAGGTTCTCGTACGTCAGCGTCCGCCAGCCGTGGCCGGAGTCGGTCAGCGCGGGCATCAGCTCGGCCTCGGTGACGCGGGTGTCGAGCGTCAGCGCACCGCCGCCCGGCTGCGGGAGGTCGAGCTCGCCGTGCCAGACCGGCAGGGACAGCGAGTGGAGCTTCCGGCAGCGGCAGAACACCGTCTGCACGTCGCCCCAGCCGAAGGCGTGCGGCCACCGGTCGCCCCGGTGGAGCCGGCCGCCGTCCCACGGATCGCCGTAGTGGGCGGCGAGTTCGGGCAGCGAGGCGCCGTAGCGCAGCTCGCCGAGGCGGCCGGTGGTGGCCAGGGCGGTGACGAGCGGGAGGAAGCCGGTCAGTCCAGGCACGCGCGCACCGCCTCGATCAGCCGGTTCGCCCGGGCGTCGCCGTGGCCGATCATCCGGTTGGCGACGTAGCCGAATCCGACGCCGAACTCGTCGTCCCCGAAGGCGAACTGGCCGCCGGCCCCGTCGTTGCCGAAGCTGCGCGCGCCGAGCAGCGGGCGGAAGGCGGGGGAGTCGAGCAGCAGCCCGGATCCCCAGCGGGCACCCATGTCGAAGCCCAGGAAGCCCGCGCCGGAGGAGACTTCGCGCACCGCGTCGGTGACGGTGTCGTGCGAGAGCAGCCGGGCCGCTCCGTCCAGACCGGTAGCCGCCGCCACGTACAGGCCGGCCAGGCCGGTGGCCGAGGCGACGGCGCCCGCGCCGGGCAGCTCGATCGCGTGCAGGGCCGGGTCGTTCCAGCCGTGCGGCACGTCCAGCCCGGGGAAGACCAGGGCGCCGTTCATGGTCACGATCCGGGTGAGCAGGTGCTCCGGGCCGGGCATCGGGCGACGGCCCTCGGCCTCCACCAGCCGGGCCAGGCGCGGCAGTTCGCTCTCCGGCAGGCCGATGAAGACCGGCAGGCCGAGCGGCTCGGCGATCTCCTTGCGCAGGAACGCGCCCGGCGTCAGCCCGGTGATCCGGCGGATCACCTCGCCGACCGCGAAGCCCAGCACATGGCCGTGGTACTCGTACGTGGTGCCCGGCTCCCAGAGCGGCTGCTGCGCCTCGACCGCGCGGATCACCGGATCCCAGGCGGCGACCTCCTCGAAGGAGAGCACCGCGTCCAGGGCCGGGATGCCGGCGCGGTGGCCGAGGACCATCCGGGTGGTGACGGCCTCCTTGCCGCCCCGCGCGAACTCCGGCCAGTAGCGGGCGACCGGCGCGTCCAGGTCGAGCCGGCCCTGCTCGGCGAGCAGGTGCGCGGAGATGCTCACCGGGCCCTTGGCGCAGGAGAACACCGGGACGACGGTGTCCTGCGTCCAGGCCCGCCCGGTGCGCTCGTCGGCCGTGCCGCCCCACAGCTCGACCACCTTCCGGCCGCCGGCGAACACCGTGACGGCGGCGCCCAGTTCGGGGAACTCGGCGAAGTTGGCGGCGAAGACGTCGGCGACGGCGCCGAAGCGCTCGTCGGCCCAGCCCTGGTACTGCTGCATGGTGTGGTGCCCCGTTCTGCCCTGGTCTCCCGCAAGATCGACTGAACCACGCTACGGGAGCCGGGCGGCCGTGACGAGGGGATTTCAGCAGGCCGGGACGGGTGGGGAGGATGTGGCAGACTCACCTGCCGGCACGGAGGAGGAGCAAGTGGATCGTGAGGCACTGACGGCGCTCTGGGAGCGGCGGTGGCCCGGAACGGAACCCATCGGGTGGGAGCTGGGCCGGGGCCAGCGGGACGTCTGGGTGCGCTTCCACAGCCTCCCGGAGTCCAAGCGCTACCCGGACGACGAGCGCGAGTACGCCATCGTCCTGGAGCGCCACAACACCGTGCTGGACGAGCTGTTCGCCGGCGCCGAGGTGTACGTGTTCACCCCGCGGTGGTCGGGCCGGCCGAGCGCCCCCCGGATGCGCCGGGACGCCAAGCACTGGCGGAGCTGGCTCCAGGACCCCGACCCGGAGTTCCGCACCTACTGCCACGTGTTCGTGGAGCGGCGGCAGTGGCGGCGGGGCAGCCTGGACGGGCTGCTGCGCCGGGTCGCCGACGACCGGGAGGGCGGGGTCATCATCACCGGCACCGGCATGCGGCGGCTGTACCACCCGTACGACGGCGGCGCGGACGTGTACCTGGCCACGGCGGAGGAGCGGGACCGGCTGAAGGAGCGGCACGCCGACTGGCTGTCGAAGTACCCGGGCGGTATGTGAGCACCGTCGCCCGGTTGTCAGGGTAGGCCCCTACACTCCCGCTCATGCCGACCTCCGCGATCCCCGCAGCCCTGTCCTACGCCGACGCCGACGCCCGCCTGGGCGGCGCCCTGTCCGCCGTGTTCGAGGGGGCGGGAGCGTCGCCCGGCTACGGCGAGGCGCTGTTCTTCGACGGCGACCTCACGCTCGACGGGGACTTCCTGGACGCGATCAACGCCCTGCGCGGTGGGGACGAGGAGCGCGACCTCGAGTTGGTCGTGGTCACCGGCGACCTGACGGTCAACGGTCCGATCGCGCTCTACGCGGACCGGCCCGGGCTCTACGTCGGCGGACGCACCGAGGCCGAGACCCTGGAGGGCGGCGAGGCGGAGATCTGCATCCACGACGGCGCCTTCACCCACCTGGTCTACGGCTGGTACAACCACGGCTCGCTGCAGGCCGGGATCGTCGACACCCCTTGGGTGATCGACTACGACCACGACATGGAGCTGGCCGCCCCCGGCGCGCGCTGGGTGAACAACTACGAAGAGGACGAGGACGCCGACTTCGCCGTCGGGGAGGGCATCATCGAGGCGTTCGTGCCCGAGGTCGTGGACGCGGAGGACGGCAGCCTGCTGGTCGATGAGTTCCTGGACCGGCTGCGGGCCGGGCTGCCGGTCCTGCGCCCCGGAACCGGCGCCCGGTCGGAGACCGAGTCCGGCTGAAGGCTTGCCGCCGCGCCCGTCCGAGCCGCAGAGTGTCCGCGGGCGCGTTGACGATCACGCGGCCCCGGTGGCCTCGGCCGCCGCAGTGAGCGAGGGGGCAGCACATGGCCGTCAGTCTGAGCAAGGTCGAGCAGAGCGCACCGGCGTTGGTGAACCTCTACAAGACGGCCGGTGCCTCGGTGGAACGGCGCGGGCTGAGCGGCCAGCGGGTGGCGGTCTACCTGGTGATCGACTACTCGGGATCCATGAAGCCGTACTACAAGGACGGCAGCGTCCAGGCGCTGGCGGACCGGGTATTGGGGCTGTCGGCCCAGCTGGACGACGACGGGAGCGTGCCGGTCGTCTTCTTCTCGACGGAGGTCGACGCCCAGGCGGAGATCGAACTGGCGGACCACGAGGGATGGATCGACCGGATCGTCGCGGGCCTGGGGCACATGGGCCGGACCAGCTACCACCTGGCGATGGACGCGGTGGTCAAGCACTACCGGGCGAGCGGCACCACGGCGCCGGCGCTGGTGCTGTTCCAGACGGACGGCGGGCCGATCAACAAGGGCGCGGCGGAGCAGCGGCTGTGCGAGGCGGCCAAGCTGCCGATCTTCTGGCAGTTCATCGGCTTCGGCGACCCGGGCAGCCGGCAGTTCGACTTCCTGCGGAAGCTGGACGAGTTGGCCGTCCCGGCGAAGCGGCCGATCGACAACGCCGGGTTCGTGCACCTGGGGCAGGACCCGAGGAAGGTCTCCGACCAGAAGCTGTACGACCTGCTGCTCGCGGAGCTGCCGGGGTGGCTCACGGCCGCCCGGGCCCAGGGCATCGCGCCGCAGGGCCCGGCCTTGCAGGTGCCCAGCGGCGCTGCGGCGGCGGAGCAGCAGCCGCAGCGCCGGGGCCTGTGGGCCAGGCTGATCGGGTGGCTGACTAGGCGGTGAAGCGGGGGTCGCGCGCTTCGATGGCCTGGACGAAGGCGGTCCATTCGGCGTGGTCGAAGGCGAGGTGGGGTCGGTCGGGGTTCTTGTCGTCGCCGACCCAGACGTCGCCGTTGTCGAAGCGCGCGATGACCACACAACTTCCGTTGTCGTCGCCGGAGAAGGGGGACTTGACCCACTCTGCGGTGGCGGGGTCGTGGTCGTAGGGGTTGCGCATCTGGGCCTCCGGGTGGGTGGTCAGGCGGTGAAGCGGGGGTCGCGGGCTTCGATGGCCTGGACGAAGGCGGTCCATTCGGCGTGGTTGAAGGCGAGGTGGGGTCGGTCGGGGTTCTTGTCGTCGCCGACCCAGACGTCGCCGTTGTCGAAGCGTGCGACGACCACGCAGCTGCCGTTGGAGTCGGCAGAAAAAGGGGACTTGACCCAAGTGGCGTCGGCAGGGTCGTGGGCGTATGGGTCGTGCTTCTCGATCACGTGATCTCTTCCAACTTGCGTTCAAGGTGAGCAACGGTTGCGTCCGGCGAGAGCGCGCATCGCTTCAACCGGGCGAAGGCCCGCTCGGCTCGCCGTACGTCGCGTCCCGATTTACGCGGGAGCATACCGCCGAGTGCTTCGATGAATGTGAAGCTGTCGCCCGGCTCTCCTGGGAAGCGGAGAAGCGTGAGCCCGGATGCCAGAATCCCCTGCCGTCCGGCGCTGAGCGGGACCATGCGAACGGTGACGTTCGGGTACTGAGCCACCTTGATGACGTGGCGGATCTGACCGGCGAGGATCTCCTTGTCGCCGCCAACCAGGAGGGCTACCTCGCCGAAGTAGGCATCGAGTTTGAGGATCGGCGCTTCGGTGAGCCTGCGTTGGCGCAGTATGCGGATCTCCGCAGCAGCCTCATTCTGGTCTTCGCTGAGACCGTCGAGGCCACCGGCAATCGTCTCGCGTGCGTAGTCCTCGGTCTGCAGCAAGCCAGGGAAGCCTGACAGGTAGTACTCAAGCATCTGGGTGGCATCAGCTTCGAGGCTGAGGAACTCAGCGAACGCCGCACTGATGGTGTCGGCGAACTCGTGGTCCTGCCACCAGTGCCTGGGAGGGCTGTCGGTGGCGAAGACCTCGATCTCGGCTCGCTCGGGTCCTGTGACTCCGCAATGATCCAGGAATATGGCCAAGTCGGCTGCTGTCACCGGCAGGAGCGCTCGTTCGATCTTGCTGAGCCGAGCCGGGTTCCAGCCCTTCAGGCCAGCGGTCACCTCGGCGAGCGTCTTGTTGTTCTCGATCCGCCAGGATCGGAGTTCGTCTCCGAGGCGGATCTGCCTGATCGCTGACGGGTCTTCGGTCAACACGTCCCTCCTTGGTCCTCCCCAGTCTCGCTGGCTCTGCCGCGAGGGCTCAAGCCAACCACAAGATCAACTAAATTATTTTTTGTTTGTGAGTGTTCGGGTTGCAAATTCGATTTCGCTTGCTCCACACTCACTGTGACCGCACGAACACGCCACTGAAGGTGTGGGGTGACTATGTCCACCTTGCGTAACCCGGTCCTCCGAACCTGGGAGACCGCCCTCACCGAGCACTCGACCTCGGTCCGTACCGCCCGCCGCCTGATCCGCGACCAGCTCACCTCCTGGGGCTGGACCGGCGAGCCCGTCGACGACCTCGCCCTCATCGCCAGCGAACTCGTCACCAACGCCGTCGTCCACGCCTGCCAGGGCAGCGGCGAAGTCCGGCTCTACCTCCAGGAGTTCGACGGCGACTGCCGTCTCGAAGTCTGGGACCCGCGCGGCGACCTCACCGTCCACCGCCCGCGCCCCCACCGACTCCGGGAAGGCGGCCGAGGTCTCGAACTCGTCCGTCAGCTCGCCTTCGACTCCGGCGTCACGAGCCACGGCGGCGCGGGCAAGCGGGTCTGGGTCCGGGTTCTCCTCGATCAGGCCGACAGCCTTCCCCCGCCCGGGAGTTGATCCCCATCAAGCTCGCCCCCACGGCGACGGTCACCGTCGCCAGCATCGCCCTCGCCTGCTTCGCCGCGAACCTCATCCCCGCGCGCGAGCCGGCCACCGCCGACGTCGTCTGGTGGACCACCCTGGCCGCCGCCCTGATGACCGGCATCCACCGCCAGAGCGGCAACGACCCCACCGACGACGACGATTGATTCCGAGGCCCCCATGCCCGACCTGCACCCCGCCGCGATCGCCTTCCGCGACCCGGCCGCCCTCCTGGACCGCTGCGAGATCGGCGGCGTCCGCCGTCTGTTCGGCGAACCCGGCTACGAGTCCGGGGCCGTTCTCCCGGCCGGCGACTGGGCGCCGCTGACCGACGACCTCCCCGCCCGGTACGCGCCGAGCGTGTTCACCCAGGACAGCGGCCTGGTGGAGTTCTTCCGGCTGCCCGCCACCGTCACCGACGCGTCGTCGCTCGCCGCCCTGGTCGGCGAGTTGGGCGACCCCTTCCCCGTCCCCCTCTCCCCGACCGACGACCCGCCCGGCGAGCCGGTCACCCACCGCCTGCCGGAGACCGCCCTGCGCCCCGGCCTGCACATCGACAACCGCCAGAACCTGTCCTACGCGGACTGCGTCGGCGCGCGCCGACGGCTCTGCGTCAACCTCGGCCCCGGCACCCGCTACCTCCTGCTCGCGACCACCACCATCAAGGACTGCTGCCGGGCCGTCCGCGACCCCTACGAGACCCACCACCCGCACACCGAGGACTTCTGGCGCTACCTCGCCGCCCGCAGGCCGGTGAGCGTCCTGCGCATCCGCGTCGAACCGGGGGAAGGCTGGCTCGCGCCGACGGTGATCCTCCCGTACGACGAGTCCACCGAGGACGAGGAGCTGCCGTCGGCCACGGCCTCCTGGCTGGGGAACTGGGAGCGCGGCCTGTTCGGCCCGCTGATCTGACAATCCGTCACTCTCAGTACCTCCTGCTGGACGGCGCGGACAAGGCTCACGCCGTTGCGTGACTTGGAGTGCACCGAGACCGAGGGGCGCGTACGGACACCTACGCGCCCCTCTTCGTGCCGCACCAGGAGAAGACGGCGCGGGCCTTCCGGTCCGCGCTCGGTCTGTTCTGCCTGCCGGTTCAGCTTGCGTCGGCGAGGATCGCGCCGGCCCACGTGGCGAACTCGGAGCGACGGGTGGCTTGATCGTGCTCGGCCTGTGCGATGGCCTGTCGCCGGGTGGTGTCGGTCGAGTCGGTCACCCCGAGCGCCTCGGCACGGCTCACGAGGTCCGCGCCGAGGCCGACCGCGTTGAGGGCGCCCTTCGCGGCAAGGTCCCCGGTGATGGCCCGGGCGGTGAACTCGGTCAGCAGCAGCCAGCGGTGCAGGTAAGTCCGGCCGGCGCCCGGTTCCTTGCCGAGCAGTACCAGCAGGTGGCCGAGGAGGGTTTCGGCGAGGTCGTGCTTGTCGGCGTTCCAGACGCGGAAAGCGCTGTCGAACGCGGCGTTGGCCAGATCTGAGATCCGTTCGCGTTCCTGGTCGGCCAGGCCGACGAGCACGGCGTCGATGAAGATGCCGAACTGCAGGACCGCGGCGGTCATGGCCGACAGGTCGACGGCCTCCGGATCGAATCCGTCCCAGGCCTCGTAGTCGTCCGAGGCCGCTGCGAGCTCTGCCAGGCGTTTGGCGAGGTCGTCGGCGAGGTCGGCGAGCCGGCGTAGCTCCTCGGCGGTACGGGCGGGCACCCGGTAGTACATCGAGGCGTTGAGCAGGCCGTCGTTCCACTCGTCGCTGCCCGCGGTGGTCATCGCCGCGTCGGCCAGGTCTCGCTGAATGGTGAAGGCGGCGACGCGGGCGGCGTGCCAGGTGAACGGCGGCTCCGGGACATCCTCCTCGACATCGATGCCGACGGCCTGGTCGCCGGTCCGGTCGGTCTCGCTCATGCCGTTCCCCTCCCCGCACCAGCTTCGTCGCGTGGCGTGACGGAGACGCTACCGCGTGCCCGCGACAGAGGGGAGAGCCAGGTGGTGCGGTGGGCAGTGGAACGGAGGCGCGCAGGGGGCGGCGGATGGTCTTCAGGCGGGACATGGTCGCGGCCGTGGCCGGCCGTGGCCGGCCGAGGCGTCGTGGGCGGAGCGGGTCGCGCCCGGCCCGGCCGCGTTGGCCGTCTTCGCGAGCGGGAGGTTCGCCATGCACTGCAGTTGGTGTGGGCATGTGCTGGTGCCCGGCGCCGGTGTCCTTGCACCGAGCTCACCTCGGTACCGTGTCGGAGGCGCGACACGAGACGAGAGAGAAGAACTCATGGTGACAGTGGCGGAAGCCATCAAGGCACAGCGGTTGATACCGGACGGCGCGCCGGTGACGGTCAGTCCAAACCTGTGCGACCGGATTCCAGATCGCAACAAGCCAAGGATCTGGGACTGGTTGGACGATCACCCGCTCCTGATGGTGGCAACGTGGACGGGCGATCCGAGCGACAGGCGTTCGCTGTACAGCAGCGCAGGGGCCGACTTGTTCGGTGCTGAACCGTACTGGAGTGTGACGGAGCTCGCTCGACGAATCTACGTCGCGGCGTGCCCTGAGCGCGAGGAATCCGTGAAGCCCACGAGTCCGGGACTTCTGGGCCAAAACTTCTGGTCATACCGGGGACAGACTCTGACGGAGATCGCCGGCGCGTCGGGGAGCGGCGCTGTCGACCCGGCCGGCAGGACGATCACGATCAACGGGAACACCTACCGGATGACTGGCGAGCAGGTGAGACAGAAGGCAGCCGGCTGTACTCCCGACGCCCCGTACGATACGTACGGGGTGGTGGTGGGTTCGGTGCTCTGGCCCCCGCGCGAGTTGATGCGCTGTGTCACCGGCGAGCATCTCGACAGCAGCGTCAACTCGCAGACGCTTATGGCGTTTTTCGACGAGCTTGGTCTGCTGACGTGGACCAGGACCGTCTACATGGGGGGTAAGCCTGAGGTTCATCAGGCCCGTCGACGTGGGCCGAACAAACAAAGCCGGTGAGATTCCGGCCCCAGCCGGTCCGTAGCCAGACCGCTGACCAGCCGAGCCGGGACCGGAGGACAGCGAACCGAGGCGACGCGACATCACGGCTGGCCGCCGAGCCCCAGTTTCTTCACCCGAGCGGGGAGGCGACCAGGTAAGTCGGCTCCGCCCCGATCCAGGCGGGCTCAAACGCTGCCCGGACGCTCGGTGACATTGCGGAGCACGGTGTCGTGGCCGTCGGCCAAGGCCTCCTGGCTGGGACGCTGGGAGCGCGGTCTGTTCGGCCCGCTGATCTGACGATCCGTCACTCTCGGTGTGCCCTGCGGGACGGCGCGGTCAAGAGTCACGCTGTTGCCTGACGTGGAGTGCACCGAGGCCGAGGGGCGCGTACGGCGCCTATGCGCCCCTCCTCGTGCTGCACCGGCAGATGGTGGCGTGGGTCTTCCGGTCCGCGCCCCCGGCCGCCGTCGCACAGTGTTTCGGCCGCGTGAGGAACGGTGCCGCCGCCGTCTACCCTGCCCCTGGCCTGGGCAGGCTCGGGCTGAGACCGTGCTGACGAAAGGGGCCGACGATGGCCGCAGTTCACGAATCCGTCCTCGACGCGATCGGCGGGACGCCGCTGGTCCGCCTTGCCAGGCTCGGCGCCGGGATCGCCGCGCCGATCTACGCCAAGGTCGAGTTCCTCAACATCGGCGGCAGCGTCAAGGACCGCGCCGCGCTCTCGATGGTGCTGGCCGCCGAGCGGGACGGCCTGCTGAAGCCGGGCGGGACGATCATCGAGGCGACCTCGGGGAACACCGGCATCGGCCTGGCCCTCGTCGGGCGGCAGCGCGGGTACCGGGTGATCGCCGGAGTGGCCGACAAGGCGTCGGCCGAGAAGTCCGACATCCTGCGGGCGTACGGGGCCGAGGTGGTGCTCGCCCCGACCGCCGTGCCCGCCGAGGACCCGCGGCACCTGTTCAACGTCGTGCAGCGGCTGGCCGAGGAGATCCCCGGTGCCTGGCTCGCCAACCAGTACGACAACCTGGCCAACCCCGATGCCCACATCCGCACCACCGGTCCCGAGATCTGGGCGCAGACCGGCGGCCGGGTGACCCACTTCGTCGCGGGCGTCGGCACCGGAGGCACCGTCACCGGCACCGGCAGCTACCTGAAGGAGGCCTCCGGCGGCGCGGTGACCGTGGTCGGCGCGGACCCGGAGGCCTCCACGTACGGCGGCGGCGACGGCAGCCCGTGGTACGTCGAGAGCATCGGGCACTACCTGCACCCCGACACCGTCGAGGACCGCCAGCCGCAGGCGCTGCGGGCGGAGGTGATCGACTCCTACGAGCGCATCCCGGACCGGGAGTCGCTGCTGACCGTCCGCCGGCTCTCCCGGGAGGAGGGCCTGCTGGCCGGGCCGTCCTCCGGCACGGCCGTCGCGGCGGCGCTGCGGGTGGCGCGCCGGCTCGGGCCGGACGACCTGGTCGTGGTGGTGCTGCCGGACTCGGGGCGCTCGTACCTGTCCAAGGTGCACAGCGACGCGTGGATGCGGGAGTGGGGCTTCCTGGAGGAGGGTTCGACCCTGCGGACGCTGCTCGACGCCGCCGGGCCGCTGGTCACGGTCGACGCCGACGCGACGGTGGGCGAGGCGGTGGAGCTGCTGCGGGACGCCCCGGGCGGCGTCGCTCCGGTGGTGCTGAAGCGGGCGGCGCGCCCGTACGGGGTGGCCGCGGCGGAGGTGGCCGGCTCGGCGTCCCGGGAGGTGCTGGCGGCGGCGCTCGCGGAGGGCGCCGCCAAGCCGGGCGACCCGCTGGGCGCGCTCGTCGGCCCGGCGCTGCCGACGGTGGGCGTCGGGCAGTCGCCGGACGAGGCGCGGGCGGTGCTGGGGGAGGCGCACGGGGCCGTGCTGGTGCTGGTGGACGGCCGGGTGGCCGGCGTGCTGGCTCGGGAGGTGCTGAGGTAGCCGTCGGAGGACGGGTTCCGATTCCGCGGTGGATCCGCGGCGCGGGGCCCGTCCAGCGGTCCGGCCGTCCGACCTTGACCTCAAGCGGACTTGAGGTCCTAGCCTGCCGATCATGACGACCACGAACACCCCTCAGCACGGCACCGCCACGCCCGGCCAGCGGCCCATCGCCCTCGTCGCCTGGAGCGCCACCGAGGCGATCCTGCGGCACTCGCAGGCCGCCCTGGCGCGCATCGACGTGACCCAGCCCCAGTGGTGGGCGCTCAACAACGTCGTCCGCGCCGAGCACGGTCTCACCAGGGAGGAGGTCCGGGCCGTGGCCGTGCCCTACGGCATGGGCGCCGAGGTGATCGTCCACGCCGCCAACGCGCTCGTGCACCGGGGCTGGCTCCGCCTCGGCGCGGACGGTCGGCTGACCCTCACGGAACAGGGCCGGGAGGGTCTGGCGACGGCGAAGGAGCACATGGACCGGGTGCGTGCGGAGCTCCTCGGCTCCATCACGGAGGAGGAGTACGCGACCGCGGTCTCGGTGCTCCAGCGCGTCACCGACAACCTCGCCCAGCCGCTGTCGTGACGGTCGGTCCCCGCCGGCCGTTCGGCGGGCCGCCATGGCTCAGGGCCGGTGATCATCCCTGGCCTTGACGCGCGTTCGCTACGGACCCCGGTCCTCCTCGGCGGGTGCCAGGACGGCCGAGAGCACCCGGTGCAGGGTGCGGTCGAAGGCCTTGTCCGGGTCGGCGGGCGGGCCGGCGGTGGCGAAGGCCTGGGCCAGGTGCGGGTAGTCGCCGCTCATCGCCGCCCGGCCGAGGTAGCCGGCCAGCTCCGCCTGCCACTTGGCGCCCGCCGCCGCCGTCTGCTCGTACTGCGCGAACTGGCAGACGAAGCCGTTGAACAGGGCCATCGCCTCCATCCGGGTGCCGCCGTCGAGCCCGGTGGGGGCGGTGGCGGCGAGGAAGTGGTCGGTGTAGCGCAGGGCGTTGGGGCCGATGCCCGGCCGGGCCAGCACCAGCGCGGGCACCCAGGGGTGGCGGCGGAAGATGGCGAGCTGCTGGTGGGCGAGTTCGGTGAGGTCGGCCCGGACGTCGCCGCTCGGCTCGGCGGGCAGCCGGTACTCCGCGGCGGCGGCGTCGAGCATCAGGTCGAGCAGGTGCTCCTTCTTCGGTACGTAGTTGTAGAGCGACATGGTGCCCGCGCCGAGGGCCGCCGCGACCCGCCGCATGGAGACCGCGTCCAGGCCCTCGGCGTCGGCGATCCCGATGGCCGCCGCGGCGATCGAGTCGCGGCTGTGGGCCGGGCGGGGGCCGCGGCCGGTGCGCTCGGGGCGCAGCCAGATCAGTTCGGGGGCCTCGGCGGGCGTGGGCCTGCCGGGCGGCGCCGGCTTGCTGGACGGCTCGGCGTCGTCGGACGGCGCGGGCTTGCTGGACGGCACTGGAAGATCACCTCGGTTCCCCATCTTAGATACGTACGCCGTACGTAGTACGATGGCGCCTGCGCGCGCTTCTACGTACGCTGTACCTAGAGAAGGGCAGAGCCATGTCCGACACCGCCCGGCCCGCCATCGAGATGGCGGGCGTGCAGAAACGCTTCGGTGCCACCGAGGCCCTGCGCGGCCTCGACCTCACCGTCCCGGCCGGCACCGTCTGCGGCCTCCTCGGCCCCAACGGCGCCGGCAAGACCACCGCCGTGCGGGTTCTCGCCACCCTCGTCGCCCCCGACCGGGGCACCGCCAGGGTCGCCGGGCACGACGTCGTCCGGGACGCCGAGTCCGTCCGGCGCGCCATCGGCCTCGCCGGGCAGTACGCCGCCGTGGACGAGGGCATCACCGGCCGCGACAACCTCCACCTCTTCGGCCGGCTGCACCGCCTCGGGGCGCGGCAGGCCCGGGAGCGCGCCGACGAACTGCTCACCCGCTTCGGCCTCGCCGAGGCCGGCGACCGGCTGGTGCGCACCTACTCCGGCGGCATGCGCCGGCGCCTCGACCTGATCGCCAGCCTGGTCACCAGCCCGCCGGTGCTCTTCCTGGACGAGCCCACCACCGGGCTCGACCCGCGCAGCCGGCAGGAAATCTGGGACACCGTCAAGGAGTTGGCAGACGGCGGCACCACCGTGCTGCTCACCACCCAGTACCTGGAGGAGGCCGACCGGCTGGCCGACGACATCGTGGTGGTGGACCACGGCGCCGCCATTGCCACCGGCCCGCCGGACCGGCTCAAGGCGGCGATCGGCAGCCAGGTCTCCGTCACCCTGGCCGAACCCGGCCAACTCGCCGCCACCGCCGTGGTGTTGTCGTCCATGACGGGCAACGACGCGCAGGTGGACGTCGCCGAGCGGACCGTCACGGTGCTGACGACGCCCGGCGTGTCCGTCCTGCTGCCCTCGCTGGTGCGGGAGTTGGACGGCGCCGGAGTCGTCGCGCAGGACGTCGCGGTGCGGGCGCCCTCGCTGGACGACGTGTTCCTCGCGCTCACCGGCACCGCGGGGAGGGCCGCCTGATGGCCACCGTCGCGTACGCCGCTCCGCGACCGTCCGTCGCCGGCCGGCTGGCCTCCGACACCTGGACGTCGATGCTCCGCGTCCTGCTCAACTACCGCCACTCGCCGGGCCTGTTGGCCGCCTCGCTGGGCGTGCCGGTGGTGATGGTGGTGGTCTTCGGGTACGTCTTCGGCAGCGCCATGCGGGTGCCGGGCGGCGGCGACTACCGGGAGTTCCTGATGCCCGGCCTGTTCGCCATGGTCGCCACCAACGGCATCATGCCCACCATGGTCGGCGCCGCCCGCGACGTCGGGCGCGGGGTCACCGACCGGCTGCGCTCCATGCCGGTCTCCCGCACCGGCCTGCTGCTCGGGCAGACCCTCGCCGACCTGCTGGTCAGCGTGGTCGTGCTGGCGCTGCTCGCGCTGGTCGGGCTCGCGGCCGGCTGGCGGGTCCGGCACGGACTCGCCGACGCGGCAGGGGCGTTCGGCCTGCTGCTGATCTTCCGCTTCGTGATGACCTGGGCCGGCACCCTGCTCGGCCTGGCCGTCGGCAAGGAGGAGGCGGCCGGGCAGCTGTCCGTCGCGGTGTTCCCGCTGGCGATGGTCACCAACGCGTACGTGCCGACCGACGGCATGCCCGGGTGGCTGCGGTTCGTCGCCGAGTGGAACCCGGTCAGCTCGGTCGTCCAGGCCTGCCGGGAGCTGTTCGGCAACCCCTCGGCGGCGGGCTCGGCCTGGCCGACGCAGCACGCCGTGCCCGCCGCGCTGCTCTGGAGCGGGCTGCTGCTGGCGGTCTGCGTGCCGCTGGCCGTACGGAAGTTCGCCACGCACGGGCGGTGAGCTGCTCGGTCGACGAGTGAGCCGCCGCGTCCGGCGACGTGAGCCGGTGCGCTTGACGGCGTGATCCGCCGCGTCCGGCGACGTGAGCCGTCCGGCCGGTGAAATGTGCTGGACACCGGCGCCGGTGCGGCCGAAGGTGGGCGCCATGGAGTACACCCACCTCGGCCGTACCGGCCTGACCGTCTCCCGACTCTGCCTCGGCACCATGAACTTCGGCCCCCACACCGAGGAGGCCGAGGCCCACCGCCTGATGGACACCGCCCACGAGCGCGGCATCAACTTCTTCGACACCGCGAACACTTACGGCCGTGGCGGCGGTGGCGGGCACCGCGGCCGCACCGAGGAGATCATCGGCCGCTGGTTCGCCAAGGGCGGCGGCCGCCGCGAGCGGACCGTCCTGGCCACCAAGGTCTACGGCGACATGGGCGACTGGCCCAATGAGAGCAGGCTCTCCGCGCTCGCCGTCCGCAAGGCCGTCGAGGCCAGCCTGCGCCGCCTCCAGACCGACCACATCGACCTG
The DNA here is from genome assembly GCF_040609095.1 of Kitasatospora sp. NPDC004799. Lineage (NCBI taxonomy): Bacteria > Bacillati > Actinomycetota > Actinomycetes > Kitasatosporales > Streptomycetaceae > Kitasatospora > Kitasatospora sp. NPDC004799. Next base: position 9,154 of record NZ_JBEXJK010000046.1, on the reverse strand, counting down.
TACCAGATGCACCACATCGACCGGGCCACGCCCTGGGAGGAGGTCTGGCAGGCGATGGAGGTGCTGGTCGCCCAGGGCAAGGTCGTCTACGTCGGCTCCAGCAACTTCGCCGGCTGGCACATCGCCCAGGCCCAGGAGACCGCCCGCGCCCGCCACTTCCTCGGCCTGGTCAGCGAGCAGTCGCTCTACAACCTGCTCGACCGCACCATCGAGCTGGAGGTCGTCCCCGCGCTCCAGCACTACGGCCTCGGGCTGATCCCGTGGTCCCCGCTGCGCAGCGGCCTGCTCGGCGGCATCCTGCGCAAGGAGCGCGAGGGCACCCGCGACCGCAGCGCCATGCCCCACGCGAGCGAACTCCTCGCCGAGCACCGCGACCGCATCCAGGCCTACGAGGACTTCGCCGCCGAGCTCGGCGCCGACCCCGCCGACCTCGCCCTCGCCTGGCTGCTCTCCCGCCCGGCCGTCACCGCCCCGATCATCGGCCCGCGCACCGCGGCCCACCTCGACGCCGCCGTCGGCGCGCTCGACCTGAAGCTCGACCGGTCCACCCTGGACCGCCTCGACGAGCTGTTCCCGGGGCACCGGCCCGCCCCGGAGGACTACGCCTGGTAGGCGGCGGCGTGGCCCCGGCCCGTTCGGCGGTTCGCCGGGGGTCGGGGCCTTCGCTCGGGCGATTCCTCAACCCGATTGCGACGTAGCCGAATTGTGCCCGTGACGAGCCTTGACCGGGGCGTCCGGCGCTGATGTAGTCGCCGCCTACACAGGCATGGGTACGGGGAGACGGGTATGCCCTTGTTCGCCAAGCCGCAGCCGGGCTACACCACCGCCGCCGCCACCGGCGACACCGTGGTGCTCCTGATCGGCATGCGGATCAACCGGTTCTGGGCCGTGCACCACTGGGGCCCGGTGATGTTCGCGATGCTCCGGATGCTGTACGAGCTGCGCCGCGCCCCCGAGCGCGGCCTGCTCGGCCGCATCCTGCTGACCGCCTCGCCGCGCACCTACTACGTCGTGCAGTACTGGGAGTCGAAGGAGAAGCTGTACGGCTACGCGAGCGCGCCGGACGGCTTCCACCACACGGTGTGGGGCATCGCCAACCGCAAGCTGCGGGAGGGCAAGGTGCGCGGGCACGTCGGGATCTGGCACGAGACGTACATCGTGCCGCCGGGCGGGTACGAGTCGATCTACTTCGACATGCCGCCGTTCGGCCTGGCCGGCGCCACCGGCTCGCTGCCGGTGGAGGCGCGGGGGCGGCGGGCGGCGCAGCGGCTGGCGTACCGGGAGCCGGCGGGCGGCGGGGGCGAAGCCGGGGTCGGGGCCGTGTCCGGGCCTGACGCCTGACGCCTGACGCCTGACGTTCGGCGTTCGGCGTTCGGCGTCCGAGGGGGCCCGCGCAGGGAGTGTCGGGCGCCCTCCGGCCGCCGCGCCGTGAGAGCGTCGGGGGATGGTGGATCGGGGTGACGCGCGGCCGGAGGCGCCGGCGCGGCCGCTGCGGGTGGTGCACGAGGTGCCGTACCACGCGCAGTGGGAGTCGGCGGAGCTGGTACGGGAGATCGTCGACGGGCGGCTGGACGCGTCCGCCGACCCGCGCTGGGGGCAGTCCGGTGCGGCCACCTCGGAGGAGTACGCGTGGTGGTCCTGGCGGCTGTGCGGGGTGGCCTGCCTGCGGATGGCGCTGGCGCACTGGTGGGGCGTGACCCCGGCGGCGCTGGCGCTCGCGGCCGAGTGCGAGGCGGCCGGGGCGTACCTGCGGGACGGCGAGAGCCTGCGCGGGCTGATCCACGCGCCGTTCGCCGAGTACGTCGAGCGACGCTGGGGACTGGCCGCGCGGGCACGGGAGTTGACGCCCGAGCAGGTGTCGGCGGAGGTGGCCGACGGCCGGCTGGTGATGGTGTCGGTGCACCCGTCGATCCGGGAGCCGTACGGGCCGGAGCCGGTGCGGCGCGGCGGGCACCTGGTGCTCGCGGTGGGCGCCACGGACACGGCGCTGCTGATCCACAACCCCTCCGGGTTCCCGGGGGAGTCGCAGGCCTTCGCGCGCGTGCCGTGGCGGTCGTTCGGGCGGTTCTACGCCGGGCGGGGGATCGTGCTGGGCCCGCCCGGGGCGTCCTCGTCCTGAGGGTGCGGGCCGGCTCCACCGGACGGGTGGGCCGACCGGGCCGGCTCGCCCCGAGTGGGCCAGTCGGCCCGGTCGTCACCGGCCGAACCGTTTCGTCACTGGTTGTCCGGCAGCCCCATCGGGTTGATCGGGAGCCGGCCGCGACAGAGCGCCGAGATCGGCTTCAGCGCCGCGGCCAGCCGGTCGAGTTCGGCGCGCGGGTAGTCGTCCCAGACCCGGGCGGCGGCCAGGTCGGTGGCGGCCTCCAGGGTCTGGTGGCGGATCCGGCCCAGCTCGGTGACCGTCCCCTCGGGGGTCAGCCAGCCGCGTTCGGTCAGGCGCTCGGCGGCCGCCTCCCACTCGGCGTCCGTCCACCCGCGCAGCGGCTGGATCATCTCGCGCCGCATGTCCATCGCGCAGCGGACCACCAGTGCCTCGCAGCCGTCCAGCCCGGCCGCCACCAGGGCGGCCACGTGGCCGTCGCCGCGGTGCTCGCGCATCACGGTGGCGGCCTGCCAGAGCCGCTCGTACAGGCCGCTCGGGCGGGGGAGCGCGGCGTTGGCGGCGGCCAGCACCCGGCCGGCGCAGTCCAGCCGGGTGGCGGCCTGCTCCAGGGTCTCGGCGACCAGCTCCACCTGGTCCTTGTCCACGTGCTCCAGCAACTGGCCGAGGATCGTCGCCGAGGCCTTCAACCGGGCGGTGAGCGCCTCCTCCGGGCTCGCGTGGTTCCACACCTCCGGCAGGGCGCTCTCGACCATCGCCGGGGCGAAGTTGAAGAACGCGGCGGTCACCGGCGGGGCGTCCACCGCACCGAGCGGGGCCGAGCGGGTGGCGAAGTAGCCGTGCATGCGACCGTGCAGACCGGCCTCCTCGAAGGCGCTGCGACCCTCGGGGAGGAAATAGGTGACGGCGTGCACCGGCTCGAAGAGCCACCACAGCGCGCGGGCGGGGTGGACGGAATCGGTCATCGGGAGACCTTCCTCGGACGGAGCTCCGGGCGGGGCCGGGGGCTCGGCTGGTCGGGACGGCCCGGCAGGAGCCGCGCGGCAGGTGCGCGGTCCGGTCGAGTGCTGCGGCCGGTCGAGGGCCGCAGCCGGTCGAGGGTAGCGGTCGGTCGGGGGCCGCAGCCGGTGGAAAGCAGCGGCCGGTCGAGGCCTGCGGTTCGTCCCGGGGCTGTGGGGCCCCTTCCAGGCCTGATGACCACGGCGAAGGCCCCGGTAACCCCGGAGGCGGTGTGATGACGGTCACGCGGCGGCCGCCGCCCCCGGGGGCGGTCGGCGGAGGCGCGGCGCGGGATGATGGGACGAGGTGCCCGCTCCGGGCGCCCCGCCCTCGCAAGCCCTCGTACGAAGGTAGTCGGTCAATGGCCCAGATCAACCCCAGCATCCTGTCCGCGGACTTCGCCCGGCTCGCCGACGAGGCCGAGGCCGTCCGGGGTTCCGACTGGCTGCACGTGGACGTCATGGACAACCACTTCGTGCCCAACCTGACCCTCGGCGTCCCGGTGGTCGAGTCGCTCGCCCGCGCCACCGACATCCCGCTCGACCTCCACCTGATGATCGAGGACCCGGACCGCTGGGCCCCGCAGTACATCGAGGCCGGCGCCGGCTCGGTCACCTTCCACGTCGAGGCCGCCGCCGCGCCCGTCCGGCTCGCCCGCGAGATCCGTGCCAAGGGCGCCCGCGCCTCGATGGCGCTCAAGCCGGGCACCCCGATCGAGCCGTACGAGGACCTGCTGCCCGAGCTCGACATGGTGCTGATCATGACGGTCGAGCCCGGCTTCGGCGGCCAGGCCTTCCTGGACATCATGCTGCCGAAGATCCGCCGCACCCGGGAGCTGATCGCCAAGCACGACCTGGAGCTGTGGCTCCAGGTGGACGGCGGGGTCGCGGCCAACACGATCGAGCGCTGCGCGGAGGCGGGCGCGGACGTGTTCGTGGCCGGCTCGGCGGTGTACGGGGCCGAGGATCCGGCCGAGGCCGTCCGCAACCTGCGGGAGCTGGCCGGGAAGGCGTCGGCGGACGCCTGGTGGGCCTGCGGGCACTGAGGGGCCGCTGTCCCGCCGGTCCCGGGCGGTCCTCGATCACCGGGTGACCGCCGGATGGCCGGGCGCGGGTGGAGGAACGCCGCACCGTGGCGGATGATCGGTGACGACGTCCCCGAGGACCCCGCCCGGCCGTGCCGGCCCTCTCCGTTCTCCGTACGGTGGTGGAACCGCGATGAGCAACCTCGACACCAGGCCCGCCCCGACCGCCTGCGGCCGCGAGGCCAGCACCGGCCCCGTGCGGGACCTGCTGACGGCCCGTCAAGTCCCGCTGGGTGAAAGCACGGTGGTCCGCCGCCTGCTGCCCAACCTGGGCCGCCGGATGGTCGGCGCCTGGTGCTTCGTGGACCACTACGGCCCCGATGACATCGCCGACGAGCCCGGCATGCAGGTCCCGCCGCACCCGCACATGGGCCTGCAGACGGTCAGCTGGCTCCACCAGGGCGAGGTGCTGCACCGCGACAGCCTCGGCAGCCTCCAGACCGTCCGGCCGTACGAGCTAGGCCTGATGACCTCGGGGCGGGCGATCTCGCACTCCGAGGAGTCCCCGGGCCCGCACGCCCGCTACCTGCACGGCGCCCAGCTCTGGGTCGCCCTCCCGGACGCCAGCCGGCACCTCGCCCCCGCCTTCGAGCACCACCCCGACCTGCCGGTGGTCACGGCCCCGGGGCTGCGCGCCACCGTCATCCTCGGCACCCTCGACACCGCCACCTCGCCCGGCACCACCCACACCCCGCTGGTCGGCGCCGACCTCGCCCTCACCGACGGCGCCGACCTCCGCCTCCCGCTCGTCCCCGACTTCGAGTACGCCGTCCTCGCCATGTCCGGCCGCGTCGACGTCGACGGCGTCCCGGTCGAACCCGGCTCCATGCTCTACCTCGGCTGCGGCCGCCCCGACCTCCCGCTCCGCGCCCACGGCGACGCCGCCGTCCTCCTCCTCGGCGGCGAGCCCTTCGACGAGAAGATCGTCATGTGGTGGAACTTCATCGGGCGCTCCACCGAGGACATCGCCCAGGCCCGCGCCGACTGGACGTCCGGCACCCGCTTCGGCGAGGTGCACGGCTACGACGGCGACCGGCTGCCCGCCCCGGAGCTGCCCACCGTGCCCCTGAAGGCACGGGGGCGCGAGCGCTGACCTGGGTGTTCGTGGCCCAGGGGTGCCGATCGCGCCAGGCCTGCCGGGTCCGCCGAGCCGGGCGTCGGCCTGTCGAGCGGTGCGTGCTCGCCGCCCCCGGTTCGTCGACGCCGGCTCCTGCGGCGTCGACGAACCTTCGCCGGGCCGGTGCTCAGGGGCGCGCTCGACGGGCGGCGGACCGAGGAGTCCCGGGGCAGGGTCACCAGGGTTCGGGGACCGGGACGGTGTCGCGGTGCTCGCCCGCGTAGAGGGAGGGCAGGAACCGCGACAGGAAGGTGAACTCGTTGTAGCAGTGCCGCAGCACTTCGCGGCCGAACTCGTCCGTGAAGGTCTCGGCCAGCTGCTGCGGCGTCAGCTTGCCGACGAGGTCCACGCCGAAGTAGAAGTTGCTGCGCAGAGCGCTGCCCCAGGGCGTGTCGCGGCACAGGTGGATAAGCCGGTTGCCCAGGACCCGCCCGTCCTCGTCGCGTTCGGCGTCGAAGCCCAGGCCGACGCGGCCGCAGACCGCTCCGGTGAGCCGGCCCTCGCTGCGGGCCTGCCGGTAGGCGGCGGGGGTGAAGAACTCCTCCGGGTCGCGGAACTGAACGGCGATCTGCTGCGCGGGCAGATGTCCGAAGCGCTCCTCGGCACGATGGATCGAGCCGGGCAGCTCTCCCTCGACCCCCTCGGCCCAGTCGCTGGAGACGTGGTCGATCGGGTGCCACCAGATGTACTGCTGTGTGAGGGGCCGGGAGCGGAACCACCACTCGAACATCTCGCCGCTGACGCCGTGCAGGTCGGTCCGGCAGGCGATGTGGAGGACTCCGTCCGCATCGCGCTCGAAGCCGGTCTCCAGCGGCAGCGGGGCCGGGTCGAGCAGCGCGTCAAGGCTGGTGAAAGGCATTCCTGTTCTCACTTTCCGTGTGTCGTCGTGTCGTCGCAGGGTCGGGTGCGGCGGCCGGTGCGGCCGGCGTCCCGCGGCCCGCGTGGTCGGGACCGGGGTGGGGCCTCGGCCGGGTGCGTGCGGAGCGCCTCCGCGCCAGCAGGGCGCGGACCCCGCTCTCGGCCGCCACGATGGCCAGCAGGCCGAGCAGGGCCGGCCACGGCGGGGCCGGTGAGCGCACGTCCATGAGCCGGTACAGCAGTCCGGCGGCGATGCCCGCGCCGAGGGACGCGGCGCAGCGCCCGGCTGCGGCGCGGATGCCGGTCATGTCAGGGCTCCCGGGATTCCGTAGCCGATCAGCATGCCCGCCAGTCCGGTCAGGGCGATCGGTGGAGGGGCGGGTGACGGCACGCGCAGCAGCGCGTACATCGCGCCGACGACAAGACCGGCTCCGGCGATAGCGGCATTGGTGAGCACCACGACCTCCTGGTTCGAGCAGGTGGCCCTGTCGCGGTCACCACCTGGTGCGATCACCGTAACATGAACATGAATACGCATTCATATCTGCCTGTGTGAGGATGGCCTCATGACCACGCGCCCCGGCCCTCCCCGGCAGAAACGCAGCCAAGCGGCGATGGAACGGATCCTGGAAGCCGCTCAGCAGCTGATCGCGGAGGAGGGCATCGCCGGATTCACCCTCAGCGCGGTGGCCGCGCGCGCCAATGTGGCCGTGGGCACCGTGTACCAGCGCTTCGCGGACAAGACGGACCTGCTCGTCTCGGCCCAGCAGCGTTGGCTCGACGAGGTCGCCAGGACCCAGCGGGAGGAGTTCCTGCCCGCCGCGGCGCAGCAGCCGGACGTCGTCCGGGCCGTCGCCCTGTACGCGGAACGACTGGCCGTCCTGTTCCGGGACCACGCCGGCCTCGTCCGCGAGTTCGTCGTGTACGCCGCCGCCGTCCCCGCACTGCGGGAATCCGCTCAGCAGCGACTCGACCAGCTGGCGCGGGAGCGGTGCGACGTCTTCATGGCGCTTCCCGGCCGGCCCCCGCACATCACGCGCGGCCGCATCCTGTTCGCCCTGCGCGCCGTGCAGTCCCTCCTGGAGTGGCGCGTCGCCACCTCGCCCGAGGTGGAGGACGCGGCCGCCATGCCGTGGGACACGGTGTCCCGCGACGTCTCGGAACTGGTCGCCGCCTACCTCGGCCACGACGCCTGATCGGTGGTCGGGCCCCGGCCGCGGGACGGTGACCGGGTCGCTCGGCCGATGCGCGGCGGCCCACGACCCGGTCTTCGTCGTCGTCCTTCGCCATGACGCCGATTCCGGCGGTCAGGCCCGCCCCGGGATCCCCCCGCGCGTTCGGGGCCCGGCGGTTGCCGGACGCGCAGGGGCGGGTGCGGCGGCGGCTGATCGTGCGCCGAGCGATCGGCCGGGGCGGCAGGGACGCCGGGCCTGGGGGTGTGGAGCTTCAAGGGGACGTAGGGGGACTGCTAGGGGTTGGTGAGGATTCGGGGCGGCCGTAGCGTTCCCGGTGATCGCGTGTGGCGGGGCGTGGGCCGGACCGGTGGGTTGGGTGACCGCGCCGGCCGGGCGGTCGTACCGGCGGTCCACGGGCGCCGTAATCCTTCACCGAACCAGGAGGTCCGGCGCGATGGCAACCGCAGCAGGTGTGGGCCGCGTGGCATCCGGCCGTGCCGCGGGACCGGCCGGGGTGTCCGGCGGGCCGGCGGAGGAGGCGGTGGCGGTCGTCGGGGTGTCCTGCCGGCTGCCCGGGGCCGACGGGCCGGAGGCGTTCTGGGCGATGCTGAGGGAGGGGCGCAGCGCGGTCGGCGAGGTGCCGGCGGAGCGCTGGGGCCGCACCCTGGACGGGCGGGCCGCTCGGTACGGCGCGTTCCTGGAGCGGGTCGACCTCTTCGACGCCGGGCTGTTCGGGGTCTCGCCGCGCGAGGCCCCCGCCATGGACCCGCAGCAGCGGCTCGCCCTCGAACTCGGCTGGGAGGCCCTGGAGGACGCCGGGCTGGCGCCCGACCGGCTGGCGGGCTCGGCCACCGGCGTCTACCTCGGCACGATGAACGGCGACTACGCGCTGCTCGCCGACCGCCGCGGGGCGGGCGCCATCGGCCCGCACACCCTGACCGGCTCCCAGCGCGCCATCATGGCCAACCGCCTCTCCTACACGCTCGGCCTGCGCGGCCCCAGCCTGTGCGTCGACACCGGCCAGTCCTCCTCGCTGGTCGCCGTGCACCTGGCCGCCGAGAGCCTGCGCCGCGGCGAGACCGAACTCGCGCTGGCCGGCGGCGTGCAGCTCAACCTGGTGCCCGAGACCGCCCTGGTCGCCGAGGGCTTCGGCGGGCTGTCCCCGGACGGCCGCTGCTTCACCTTCGACGCCCGGGCCAACGGCTACGTCCGCGGCGAGGGCGGCGCCCTCGTCGTGCTCAAGCCGCTCGGCCGCGCGCTGGCCGACGGCGACCGCGTCTACGCCGTCATCCGCGGCGGCGCCGTCAACAACGACGGCGCCACGCCCGGCCTCACCGCGCCGGACCGGGCCGCGCAGCGCGAGGTCGTCGAACTCGCCTGGCGCCGTGCCGGGGTCGGCGTCGACGGCGTCCAGTACGTCGAACTCCACGGCACCGGGACCAGCCTCGGCGACCCCGTCGAGGCCGCGGCCCTCGGAGCCGCCCTGACGGCCGGTCGCGCCGGCGACCGGCCGCTGCCGGTCGGTTCGGCCAAGACCAATGTCGGTCACCTGGAGGGCGCGGCCGGGGCGGTCGGCCTCCTCAAGACCGTCCTCAGCATCCACCACCGGGAACTGGTCGCCAGCCTCAACCACGAGACCCCCAACCCGGCCATCGGCCTGGCCGGCCTCGGGCTGCGGGTGCAGCGGCGGACCGGCCCGTGGCCCGAGGCGGGCCGCCCGCTGCTGGCCGGGGTCAGCGCCTTCGGCATGGGCGGCACCAACTGCCACCTGGTCCTCTCCGCGGCGCCGCAGCCGGCCGTCGAGCCGGCGCCGGCTCGAC
>NZ_JBEXJK010000045.1:0-33381 GCF_040609095.1 Kitasatospora sp. NPDC004799 | reverse complement strand
TGGCCGTGGTGGTCAGCTCCGGCTGGGGCAGCGCCACCCTCGCCGAGGCCGCCACCGCCGGCCGCTTCGACGGCCTGCTGATCTGCTCCCCGGACAGCACCGGCGCGCACCCACCCCCCGCACCGCCGCACCGCACCGGTACGCCGCACGACCGTCACACGAAGCACACCGCAGCACCGCACGACGACCGCAACATCGCTCCGCCGACCCCCGGGCCGACCGCCCCGAGGTCAACCCAGCTCGCCGCTCCCGCCACCGCGGGGGCCAGCCGCACGAGGGAGAGAGTCACATGTCCGGGGTCCAGCAGACGCACAGATCCGAGCAGCGGCCGGATGCGGCCGACGCCCGGCTGGCCGCCGGGGAGCCGGCCCGTCCGGACGCCCGGCCGACCCTCACCGAGCTGGTCGACGCCCAGGTCGCCCGCACCCCGGACGCCCCCGCGCTGTACGCCGAGGACACCACCCTCACGTACGCCGAGCTGGACGCCCGCGCCAACCGGCTGGCCCGGGTGCTGGCCGGCCGCGGCCTGGGCACCGAGGACGTCGTCGCGCTGGCCCTGCCGAAGTCCCCCGAGGCGATCGCCGCGATCCTCGCCGTCGCCAAGACCGGCGCCGCCTGGCTGCCCGCCGACCCGGCCTACCCGGCCGAGCGGCTGCGCCACATGCTGACCGACTCCCGCGCCGCCCTGGTGCTCACCACCGCCGAGGCCGCCGGGCAGCTGCCCGCCACCGACGCCCCGCGGCTGCTGATCGACTCCGCCGAGCACCGGGCCGAGCTCGACGCCCTGCCCGGCACCCCCTTCACCGCCGCCGAGCGGGTCCGGCCGGTCGGCGCGCTGAACACCGCGTACGTCATCTACACCTCCGGCTCCACCGGCGTGCCCAAGGGCGTGGCCGTCACCCACACCGGGCTGCCCAGCATGATCGGCACCCAGGTCGCCGCCACCGGCGTCGGCCCCGGCAGCCGGGTGCTCCAGGCCTCCTCGCTCAGCTTCGACGTCTCGGTCTCCGACCTCTCCGTGGCGCTCACCACCGGCGCCGCGCTCGTCCTGCCGCGCGAGCAGAGCCAGCTGGTCGGCGAGCCGCTGGCCGCCCTGATCGACCGGTTCGGCGTCACCCACGCCGACATCGCCACCGCGATGATCTCCACCCTGCCCGACCTGCCGATGCCCTCGCTGCGCACCCTGATCGGCGGCGGCGAGGCGGTCTCCCGCGAGCTGGCCGCCCGCCTCGGCCGCGGCCGGCTGATGCTCAACAGCTACGGCCCGACCGAGGCCACCGTCATCGTCAGCATGAGCGAGCCGCTCACCGGCGAGGAGCTGCCCCCGATCGGCCACCCCTGCCAGGACGTGCGCATCCACGTGCTGGACGAGCACCTGCGCCCGGTCGAGCCGGGCACCGTGGGCGAGCTGTACCTGGCCGGCCCGCACCTGGCCCGCGGCTACCTGAACCGCCCGGGCCTGACCGCCGAGCGCTTCGTGGCCGACCCGTACGGCGAGCCCGGGAGCCGGATGTACCGCACCGGCGACCTCGGCAGCTACCGCCCGGACGGCCAGCTGGACTTCCTCGGCCGGGCCGACGACCAGGTGAAGATCCGCGGCTTCCGGGTGGAGCTCGGCGAGATCGAGCAGACCCTCTCCGCCCACCCCGAGGTGCGCCAGGCCGTGGTGCTGGTCCGCGAGGACCGCCCGGGCGAGCGCCGCCTGGTCGGCTACACCGTCGGCGCCGCCGACCCGGCCGAGCTGCGGGCGTACTGCGCCGAGCGGCTGCCCGACCACATGGTGCCGACCGTCGTGGTGCTCGACCGGCTGCCGCTCACCCCCAACGGCAAGGTGGACAAGCGCGCCCTGCCCGCGCCGGTGTTCGGCGCCGGCGAGGAGGACGGCCGGGCCCCGGCCGGCGAGGTGGAGCACGCCCTCGTCCGGCTGTTCGGCGAGGTCCTGGGCCTGCCCCGGGTCGGCGTCACGGACTCCTTCTTCGAGCTGGGCGGCGACTCCATCGTGGCCATCCAGCTGGTCTCCCGGGCCCGGCACGCGGGCCTCCAGCTCACCCCGCGCGAGGTGTTCCTCGCCCCGACCGTCGAGGCGCTGGCGCGGCTCGCCCGTCCGCTGGAGGGGCCGGTCGTCGTCGAGCCCGCCGGGGCCGGCCTCGGCGAGGTGCCGCCGACGCCGATCGTGCACTGGCTGGCCGCGCAGCACGGCGCGGTCGAGAGCTTCTACCAGTCCACCCTGCTCACCCTGCCCGCCGGCACGGCACAGGAGCACCTGACCACCGCCGTCCAGGCCCTGCTCGACCACCACGACCTGTTCCGCGCCCGCACCTCCCCGCTCGCCGAGCGCCCCTGGACGCTGCACGTGCCCGAGCCCGGCACCGTCCCCGCCGAGGGCGTGCTGCGCCGGGTCGAGGGCCCGGCCACCGCCGAGGCGCTGCGCGCCGAGACCGCGGCCGCCCGCGGGCGGTTGTCCCCCGAGGACGGCCGGATGGTCCAGGCCGTGCGCTTCGACGCCGGCCCGGAGCAGCCCTCGCAGCTGCTGCTGGTGATCCACCACCTGGTGGTGGACGGCGTCACCTGGCGCATCGTCGAGGAGGACCTGCTCGGCGCGCTCGCCGCGCTCCGTGAGGGCCGCGACGTCGAACTGGCGCCGGTACCGACCTCCTTCCGCCGCTGGGCCCAGCGGCTCACCGCCGAGGCGCTGACCGACCGCCGGGCCGCCGAACTCCCGCTCTGGCAGGCCGCGTTGGCCACCCCGGACCCGCTGCTCGGCGACCGCCCGCTGGACCCGGCCGAGGACACCTACGCCACCGAGGGCCAACTGCGGCTCGTGCTGCCCGCCGAGACCACCCGGGCGCTGCTCACCAAGGTCACCGCCGCGTACCACGCCCAGGTCAACGACGTGCTGCTGACCGGCCTGGCGCTGGCCCTCGGCCACTGGCGCGGCCGGGAGACCACCGGGCCCGACGGCGCCGTGCTGGTCACCGTGGAGGGCCACGGCCGCGAGGAGATCGTCGACGGCGTCGACCTGCACCGCACCGCCGGCTGGTTCACCTCGGTCTACCCCGTCCGGCTCGCCCCCGGCGCGCTGGACTGGTCCGCCGTCACCGCGGCCGGCCCCGAGCTCGGCCGGGCCCTCGGCCGGGTCAAGGAGCAGCTGCGCGCCGTCCCGGACAACGGCATCGGCTTCGGCCTGCTGCGCCACCTCAACCCGGACACCGCGGCCGTCCTCGACGGGTACGCCGACCCGCAGATCGAGTTCAACTACCTGGGCCGCTTCGCGCCCGAGGGCGTCACCGCCGAGGACGTGCTGGCCGGCACCGAGGCGATGAGCGAGGGCGCCGCGACCGGCCTCGCGCTCGGCCGGGTGCTCGGCCTGGACGCCACCACCGTGGACACCCCGCAGGGCCCGCTGCTGGTCGCCCAGTGGTCGTACGCCACCGGGCTGCTCTCCGAGGAGCGGGTGCGCGCCTTCGCCGAGGCCTGGTTCGCCGCGCTGGGCGCGCTCGCCGCGCACGCCGAGCGGCCGGACGCGGGCGGGCACACCCCGTCCGACTTCCCGCTGGTCGCCGTCACCCAGGAGGAGCTGGACGGCCTCGCCGCCCACCACGCCCCCGCCCGGCTGGTGGACGTCTGGCCCACCTCGCCGCTCCAGCAGGGCATGGCCTTCCACTCGGCGTACGACGCCGACGGCGCGGACGTCTACACCTCGGTCGTGACCTTCGACCTCACCGGTCCGGTGGACGCCGGGCGGCTGCGCGCCGCCGCCGAGGCGCTGCTGACCCGCCAGCCGAACCTCAAGGCCGCGTTCCACCAGCGGCACGACGGCCCGCCGGTGCAGGTCGTCCCGGACGCCGTCGAACTGCCCTTCACCGTCGTCGACCTGAGCGCCCACGCCGAGCCGGAGGCGGAGGCCGCGCGGATCGCCGCCGCCGAGTACGGCCGCCGCTTCGACCTCGACCGCCCGCCGCTGCTGCGCTACACCCTGCTGAAGCTCGCCCCCGAGCGCCACCAGCTGATCGCCTCCGCGCACCACATCCTGCTGGACGGCTGGTCCACCCCGCTGTTCGCCGAGGAGCTGTGGGGCCTGTACTTCGAGCAGCCGATGGCCCCGGCGGCCCCGTACCGCGAGTACCTGCGCTGGATCACCCGGCGCGACGGCGCGGCCGCCCGCGCCGCCTGGGCCCAGGCGCTGGCCGGCGCCGACGAGCCCACCCTGCTCGCCCCCGGCCGCTCGGCCGCCACCCCGCAGCTGCCGCTGCGCCTGCACACCGGGCTCACCCCGGAGACCACCGAGGCGCTCGCCCGCACCGCCCGCCGCTACGGCGTCACCCTCAACACCCTGGTGCAGGCGGCCTGGGGCGTGCTGCTGGCCCGGCTCACCGGGCGCGAGGACGTGCTGTTCGGCACCACCGTCTCCGGTCGGCCGCACGACCTGCCGGGCGTGGAGCGGATGATGGGCCTGCTCATCAACACCGTGCCGGTGCGGGTGCGCCTGGACCAGGCGGAGAGCTGGGGCCAGCTGCTGCTGCGCCTGCAGCACGAGCAGTCCGCGCTGCTGGACCACCAGCACCTCAGCCTCACCGAGATCCAGCAACTCGCGGGCATGGGCAGCCTGTTCGACACCGTCACGGTGTACGGCAACTACCCGGACCCGTCCGCCCTGGACGACGCCGACCCGAGCGGCGCCACCCGGGTCACCCTGGTCGAGGACGTCGACAGCGCCCACTACCCGCTGGTGCTGGCGCTGACCCCCGGCGACGGCCTCCAGCTGCGCCTGGACCACCAGCCGGACGCCTTCACCGCCGAGGAGGCCCGCACCCTGCTGGACCGCTTCCTCGCCCTGCTCGACCGGATCGTCGCCGACCCGGCCGAACTCGTCGGCACCGTCGAGGTGTTGACCGCCGCCGAGCGCGCCCGGCTGGTCGGCGAGTGGAGCGGCACCAGCACCCCGCTGCCCGAGGGCTCGCTGCCCGAGCTGTTCGAGGCGCGGGCCGCCGCCGCCCCGGACGCGATCGCGCTCACCGCCGACGACGCCGAGCTGACCTACGCCCAGCTCAACGCCCGGGCCAACGGCCTGGCACGGCGGCTGGTCGAGGCCGGGGTGGTCCGGGAGACGCCGGTCGCCCTGATGATCGACCGCTCGGCCGCCCAGGTGGTGGCGATCCTGGCCGTGCTCAAGGCCGGCGGCCTCTACGTGCCGCTGGACGACGCCCAGCCGGCCGACCGGCTGCGGACCGTCCTGGCCGACGCCGGCGCCGCGCTGGTGCTGGCCGACGCCGCGCACCGCGAGCACCCCGCGCTGGCCGGCCTGACGGTGCTCGACCCGCACGCCGAGGAGCACCCGGAGAACCTCGGACTGCCGCAGCGCGCCGACCAGTTGGTGTACGTGATGCACACCTCCGGCTCGACCGGCGTGCCCAAGGGCATCGCCATCACCCACCGCGGCGTGGTGGACCTCGCGCTCGGCGGGCAGTTCACCGGCGGCGGCCACGAGCGGCTGCCGGTGCACGCGCCCTCCGCCTTCGACGCCTCCACCTACGAGATCTGGACCCCGCTGCTCTCCGGCGGCCAGCTGGTGATCGCCCCGCCCGGCCGGCTCGGCATCGCCGAACTGGCGGCGGTGATCGGCCACGAGCGGACCACCTCCGCCTGGATCAGCGTCGGCCTGTTCAACGTGCTGGCCGCCGAGGCCCCGGAGACCTTCACCGGACTGCACGAGGTGTGGACGGGCGGGGACATCGCCTCGCCGGTCGCCATGCGGCGGGTGCTGGACACCTGCCCCGGGCTGCGGCTGGTCAACGTCTACGGACCGACCGAGACCACCACCTTCGCGACCCACTTCCCGATGACCTCGGCCGCCGAGGTGCCGGCCGTGGTGCCGATCGGCCGCCCGCTGCCCAACAACCGGCTGTACGTGCTGGACGCCGGGCTGCGCCCGGTGCCGGTCGGCGTGGCCGGCGAGCTGTACATCGGCGGCAACGGCCTGGCCCGCGGCTACGTCCGCCGCCCCGGCCTGACCTCCGAGCGCTTCGTGGCCTGCCCGTTCGGCGAGCCCGGCGGCCGGATGTACCGCACCGGCGACGTGGTGCGCTGGATGCCCACGGGCGAACTGGAGTTCGTCGGTCGAGCGGACGACCAGGTGAAGCTGCGCGGCTTCCGGATCGAACTCGGCGAGGTGGAGGCGGCGTTCACCGCCCACCCGGCGGTCGGCCAGGTCTGCGTGGCGGTCCGCCAGGACCAGCCCGGCGACAAGCGCCTGGTCGCGTACGTGACCGGCGAGGTGCGGGCCGAGGAGCTGCGCGACTTCGTCACCGAGCGGCTGCCCGGCTACATGCTGCCGGCCGCGATCGTGGTCCTCGACGAGCTGCCGGTGAACCCCAACGGCAAGGTGGACCGCAAGGCCCTGCCCGCGCCCGACTACAACGGCGCCGACGGCGGGCGCGAGCCGCGCAACGCCGTCGAGCGGGCCCTGTGCGAGCTGTTCGCCGAGGTCCTCGGGCTGACCCGGATCAGCATCGACGACAACTTCTTCGACCGCGGCGGCCACTCGCTGCTCGCCACCAAGCTGGTCAGCCGGATCCGGGCCGGCCTCGGCGCCGAGCTGCCGATCCGCACCCTCTTCGACAACCCGACGGTGGCCCTGCTGGCCGCCGCGCTGCCCGACTCCGCGGCGGCCCGTCCGGCCCTGCGGCCGGCCGAGCGGCCGGAGCTCGTACCGCTCTCCTCGGCCCAGCAACGCCTGTGGTTCATCGAGCAGTTCGAGGGCCCGAGCGCGCTCTACAACACCCCGGTCGCGGTCCGGCTCACCGGCGCCGTCGACGTCCCCGCCCTGGAGCAGGCCGTCCGGGACGTGGTGCGCCGGCACGAGGTGCTGCGCACCGTCTTCCCGACCGTCGACGGCCGCCCGCACCAACTGGTCGCCGAGGCCGAGGAGTTGCCGCTGCACCGGGTGTCGGTGGCGGACGGGGCGGAGCTGCGGGCCGCGCTGGTCGCGGCCGGCGAGCAGGTCTTCGACCTCGCCCACGACCTGCCGGTGCGCGCCACCCTGCTCTCGCTGCCGCACGACGAGCACGTCCTGCTGGTGCTGATGCACCACATCGCCAGCGACGGCTGGTCGGTCGCCCCGCTCTTCCGCGACCTCGCCGAGGCCTACGAGGCCCGGATCGCCGGCACCGCGCCGGACCGCGCCCCGCTGCCGGTGCAGTACGCCGACTACACCCTCTGGCAGCGCGAGCTGCTCGGCACCGACGAGCGGCCCAGCGCCCTGCTGACCGACCAACTCGCCTACTGGCAGCAGGCGCTGGCCGACGCCCCGGAGGAGCTGGCACTCCCGTACGACCGGCCGCGCCCGGCCGTTCCGGGGCACCGGGGCGGCCTGGTGGAGGTCGTCGTCGACGCCGAACTGCACGCCAGGCTCGGCGAGTTGGCGGCGGCGCAGAACGCCAGCCTGTTCATGGCGCTGCAGGCCGCGGTCGCCGCGCTCTACACCCGGCTCGGCGCCGGCACCGACCTGCCGCTCGGCACCCCGGTGGCCGGGCGCACCGACGAGGCCCTGGACGAGCTGGTCGGCTTCTTCGTCAACACCCTGCTGCTGCGCACCGACACCTCCGGCGACCCGACCTTCCGGGAGCTGCTGGACCGGGTCCGGCGCACCGACCTGGACGCCTACGACCACCAGGACATCCCCTTCGAGCGCCTGGTCGAGCAGCTCAACCCGACCCGCACCCCCGCCCGCCACCCGCTCTTCCAGACCCTGGTGGCGCTGGAGAGCCGGGTCACGGTGCCGGACTCCTTCGGCGGCCTGGGCTGCGCCGAGCACCCCTTCGAGCTGGACGTGGCCAAGTTCGACCTGTCCTTCCGCTTCACCGAGCAGGGCCCGCAGGCGGGCCTGACGGTGGCGGTCGAGTACGCGGTCGACCTCTTCGACCACGCCACCGCCACCGCCGTCGGCGAGCGGCTGCTGCGGGTGCTGCGCGCCGCCGCGGACACCCCGGACGCGCCGATCGGCGCCATCGAGATCCTCGACCCGGCCGAGCGCGCGCAGCTGCTCACCGGCTGGAACGCCACCGCCGCGCCCGTCCCGGACGGGACCCTGCCGGAGCTGTTCGAGGCCCGGGCCGCCGCCACCCCCGACGCGCCGGCCGTGGTCTCCGCGGACGGCACCCTCAGCTACGCCGAACTGGACTCCCGGGCCGAGCACCTGGCGGCCCACCTGGCCGGCGCCGGGGTCGGCGCCGAGACGCCGGTGGTCCTGCTGATGGACCGCTCGGCCGACCTGCTGACGGCGATCCTCGCGGTGGCCAAGGCGGGCGGCGTCTACGTCCCGCTGGACGACCGGCACCCGGCCGAGCGGCTGCGCCGGATCACCTCCGAGACGGCCGCGGCGCTCGTCCTGGTCGACCCGGCGCACCGCGACCACCCGCTGGCCGCCGACGCCCCCTGCCCCGTCCTGCCGCTCACCGCGGGCTGGTTCGACGGTCCGCGCGAGCGGCGCGCCCACCGGGCCGCGCCCCACCCGGAGCAGCTCGCCTACGTGATGTTCACCTCCGGCTCCACCGGGGAGCCCAAGGGCATCGCGATCAGCCACCGGGACGTGGTGCAGCTCGCCACCGACCCGTGCTGGCGGCACGACGAGGGCCTGCGGGTGCTGTTCCACGCGCCGCACGCCTTCGACGCCTCGACCTACGAGATCTGGGTGCCGCTGCTCTCCGGCGGCCAGGTGGTCGTCGCCCCGCAGGGCGACCTGGACGCGGCCGCCATCCGGGAGCTGGTCCGGGTCCACGCGCTCACCCACGTGCACGTCACGGCCGGCCTGTTCCGGGTCATCGCGGAGGAGGACCCGGGCATCTTCGCCGGCGTCCGCGAGGTGCTGACCGGCGGGGACGTGGTCTCCGCCCCGGCCGTGCGCCGGGTGCTGGAGGCCGTCCCGGGCATCGCGGTGCGGGCCCTGTACGGGCCGACCGAGACCACCCTGTGCGCCACCCAGTACCCGATGCCGGACGCCGCGGCGGTGCCGGGCACGGTGCCGATCGGGCGCCCGCTGGCCAACACCCGGCTGTACGTGCTGGACGCCGGCCTCCAGCCGGTGCCGGCCGGCGTGGCGGGCGAGCTGTACATCGCCGGGGCCGGCCTGGCCCGCGGCTACGTCGGCCGCCCGGCGCTGAGCGCCGAGCGCTTCGTCGCCTGCCCCTTCGACGCGGACGGCGGCCGGATGTACCGCACCGGCGACCTCGCCCGCTGGACGGCGGACGGCGTGCTGGAGTTCCTCGGCCGGGCCGACGACCAGGTCAAGATCCGCGGCTTCCGGATCGAACTCGGCGAGGTGGAGGCCGCGTTCACCGCCCACGAGGGCGTCGGCCAGGCGCTCGCGGTGGTCCGCGAGGACCAGCCGGGCGACAAGCGCCTGGTGGTGTACGCCACCGGCAAGGCCACCGACGCCGAACTGCGCGCCTTCGTCGCCGACCGCCTGGCCGGCTACATGCTCCCGGCCGCCGTGGTCGTCCTGGACAGCCTGCCGGTCACCGCCAACGGCAAGGTGGACCGCCGGGCCCTGCCCGCGCCCGAGTACGCCGGGGCGGCCGAGGGCCGCGCCCCGCGCACCGAGCGCGAGCGGGAGCTCTGTGCCCTGTTCGCCGAGGTGCTGGGCGTGCCGACGGTCAGCATCGACGACCGGTTCTTCGACCTCGGCGGGCACTCCCTGCTCGCCACCCGGCTGGTCAGCCGCATCCGCGCCACCCTCGGCGCGGAGCTGCCGATCCGCACGCTGTTCGACGCACCCACGGTCGCCGCCCTCGCCGCCGTCCTGCCCGGCGGCGAGGAGGCGCCCGCGCCGAAGAAGGCCCGCCCGGCCCTGCGGCCGATGCGCCGCCCCGGCGGCCAGGCCTGACCCGCGGCAGCCCGCGGGCCGCGCCCACCGGCGCGGCCCGCCCCGCCGCCCGAACGCCCTGCCCCACCGGGCAGAGCAGCCCCAACCGCCGTACGTCGCCAGTCGGAGGCAGACCTTGATCCCGTTGTCGTTCGCCCAGCAGCGGCTCTGGTTCATCGAACAGTTCGAGGGCCCGAGCGCCCTCTACAACACTCCGTTCGCCCTCCGGCTGACCGGTGAGCTCGACGCCGACGCCCTGGAGGGCGCGCTCGGGGACGTGGTGGACCGGCACGAGGTGCTGCGCACCGTCTTCCCCACCACCGACGGCCAGCCCCACCAGCACATCCTGGCCGAGGGCCGCCCGCCGCTGCACCGGGTGCCGGCGGCGGACGAGGCCGAGCTCCAGGCCCTGATGCGGGAGGCCGCCGGGCAGGTCTTCCACCTCGCCGCCGACCTGCCGGTCCGGGCCTGGCTGTACGCCCTGCCCGCGCGGGACGAGCACGTCCTGCTGCTGCTCACCCACCACATCGCCAGCGACGGCTGGTCGGTCGCGCCGCTCTTCCGCGACCTCGCCGAGGCGTACCGGGCCCGGGTCGCCGGCACCGAGCCGCAGTGGGAGCCGCTGCCGGTGCAGTACGCCGACTACACCCTCTGGCAGCGCGAGCTGCTCGGCGAGGAGGACGACCCGGAGAGCGTCATCTCCCTGCAACTGGCGCACTGGCAGAAGGAGTTGTCCGGCCTGCCGGAGGAGCTGGCGCTCCCGTACGACCGGCCGCGCCCGGCCCTGCCGAGCCGCCGCGGCGGCGCCGCCGACTTCGAGCTGGACGCCGGACTGCACGCCGCGCTCACCGAGTTGGCCTCCAGCCGGCACGCCAGCCTGTTCATGGCGCTGCAGGCCGCGGTCGCCGCGCTCTACACCCGGCTCGGCGCCGGCACCGACCTGCCGCTCGGCACCCCCGTCGCCGGGCGCACCGACGAGGCCCTGGACGACCTGGTCGGCTTCTTCGTCAACACCCTGCTGCTGCGCACCGACACCAGCGGCGACCCGAGCTTCCACGAGCTGCTGGACCGGGTCCGGCGGGCGAACCTGGACGCCTACGACCACCAGGACATCCCCTTCGAGCGCCTGGTCGAACACCTCAACCCGACCCGCACCCCCGCCCGCCACCCGCTCTTCCAGACCGTCGTCACCCTGAACGCGGAGCGGGCCGGCGACCTCGCCTTCGGCGCCGCGGTGGGCACCCCGGTCGAGGTCGGCGAGGCCCAGGCCCAGTTCGACCTCAACTTCAACTTCGTCGAGCGGCTCGCGGCCGACGGCACCTGCCTGGGCGTGCGCGCCGCCGTGGACTACGCGGCCGACCTCTTCGACCACGCCACCGCCGTCTCCCTCGCCGAGCGGCTGGTGCGCGTGCTGCGCGCCGCCGTCGCCGCCCCCGAGGCGCCGATCGGCACCGTCGAGATCCTCGACCCGGCCGAGCGCGACCTGCTGCTCACCGGCTGGAACGGGCCGGCCGCCGAGGTCGCCGAGCAGAGCCTGCCCCGGCTGTTCGAGGCCCAGGCCGCCGCCACCCCGGACGCCCTCGCCCTGGTCTCCGGCACCGAGCGGCTCGACTACGCCGAGCTGAACGACCGCGCCAACCGGCTCGCCGCCCTGCTGCTGGAGCGCGGACTGACCACCGAACAGCCGGTCGCGGTGCTGATGGAGCGCTCCGCCGCCCTGCTCACCGCCGTCCTCGCGATCGCCAAGGCGGGCGGCACCTACGTCCCGCTGGACGACCGCTACCCGCTGGACCGGCTCCAGCACATCCTCGCCGACACCCGCACCGGCCTGCTGCTGACCGACCCGGCCCACCGGGACCACCCGGTGCTCGCCACGGAGGGCTTCGCCACCCTCGAGGTCACCGGGACGCTGCTCGCCGAGTCCCCCGCGGCGGGCGACCCGGCCGTCCCCGTGCTGCCCGGCCAGCTGGTCTACGTGATGTACACCTCGGGCTCGACCGGGGTGCCCAAGGGCGTCGCCGTCACCCACCGCAACGTGGTGGACCTGCTGGGCAACCCGCACTTCCGGGCCGGCCACCACGAGCGGGTGCTGCTGCACTCGCCGACCGCCTTCGACGCCTCGACCACCGAGATCTGGGCGCCGCTGGTCACCGGCGGGGCGATCGTCCTCGCCGACCCCGGCGAGCTGGACATCCGCCGCCTCGCCGAGACCGTCACCACCCACCGGGTGACCCTGGTCCAGGCCCCGTCCGGCCTGCTGCGGCTGATGGCCGACGAGGACCCGGCCGCCTTCCGGCACGTCCGGCAGGTGTGGACCGGCGGCGACGTCGTCCCGCCGGAGTCCGTCCGCCGGATCCACCGGGCCTGCCCGGACACCGACGTGGTCGCGGTGTACGCGCCCACCGAGACCACCGCCATCAAGACCGTCTTCACCATGCGCCCGGGCGAGCCCGTCCCCGCCGTGGTGCCGATCGGGCGCCCGCTGGCCAACACCCGGCCGTACGTGCTGGACGAGGCGCTGCGCCCGGTGCCGGTCGGCGTGGCCGGCGAGCTGTACCTCGCCGGGGCCGGCCTGGCCCGCGGCTACGTCGGCCGCCCCGGCCTGACCTCCGAGCGCTTCGTGGCCTGCCCGTTCGGCGAGCCCGGCGGCCGGATGTACCGCACCGGCGACCTGGTCCGCTGGACGGCCGACGGCGTGCTGGAGTTCCTCGGCCGGGCCGACGACCAGGTCAAGATCCGCGGCTTCCGGATCGAACTCGGCGAGGTGGAGGGCGCGTTCACCGCCCTGCCGACCGTCGGCCAGGCCTTCGCCGTGGTCCGCGAGGACCAGCCCGGCGACAAGCGCCTGGTGGTGTACGCGACCGGCGAGGGCACCCCCGCCGAGCTGCGCGCCGCCGTCGCCGACAGCCTGCCCAGCTACATGCTCCCGGCCGCCGTGGTCGTCCTCGACGCCCTCCCGGTGACCGCCAACGGCAAGGTGGACCGCAGAGCCCTGCCCGCCCCCGACTACGCCGGGGCGGCCGAGGGCCGCGCCCCGCGCACCGACACCGAGCACGCCCTGTGCGAACTCTTCACCGACGTCCTCGGGTTGGACCGGATCGGGATCGACGACAGCTTCTTCGACCTGGGCGGCCACTCGCTGCTCGCCACCAAGCTGGTCAGCCGCATCCGCACCGCGCTGGGCACCGAACTGCCCGTCCGGGCCCTGTTCGACGCCCCCAGCGTGGCCGCCCTGGCCGCCGCGCTGCCCGCCCCGGGCGCGGCCCGTCCGGCCCTGCGGCCGGTCGAGCGGCCCGCCCGCGTCCCGCTCTCCCCCGCGCAGCAACGCCTGTGGTTCATCGACCAGTTCGAGGGCCCGAGCGCGCTCTACAACACCCCCTGCGCGGTCCGGCTGACCGGCCGGGTCGACACCACCGCCCTCCAGGCGGCGCTGACCGACCTGCTCGGCCGGCACGAGGTGCTGCGCACCGTCTACCCGACCACCGACGGCCAGCCGCACCAGCTGCTCCTGGCGGAGGCCGAACTCCCGCTGCGCACCGCGGTGGTGGCCACCGAGGAGGAGCTCGCGACGGCGCTCGCCGAGGCCGGCTCGCAGGTCTTCGACCTCGCCCGCGACCTGCCGGTGCGCGCCACCCTGTTCTCGCTGCCGGGCGGCGAGGAGCACGTCCTGCTGGTGCTGATGCACCACATCGCCACCGACGGCTGGTCCGTGGCCCCGCTGCTGCGCGACCTCGGCGAGGCCTACCAGGCCCGGCAGGCCGGCACCGCCCCCGACTGGCGGCCGCTGCCGGTGCAGTACGCCGACTACACCCTCTGGCAGCACGAGCTGCTCGGCACCGAGGAGCGCCCCAGCGCCCTGCTGACCGACCAACTCGCCTACTGGCAGCGCACCCTGGCCGACCTCCCGGAGGAGCTGACGCTCCCCTTCGACCGCCACCGCACGGCCACGCCGAGCCGCCGGGGCGCCGCGGTGGAGCTCCGGATGGACGCCGAACTGCACGCCGCCCTGGTTGAGTTGGCGCAGCGGAGCCGGGCCAGCGTGTTCATGGTGATGCAGGCCGCGCTGGCCACCACCCTGGGCCGGATCGGCGCGGGCACCGACCTGCCGATCGGCACCGTGGTGGCCGGGCGCACCGACGAGGCGCTGGAGGACCTGGTCGGCTTCTTCGTCAACACCCTGGTGCTGCGCACCGACCTCTCCGGCGACCCGACCTTCCGGGAGCTGGTGGAGCGCGTCCGGGTGAGCACCCTGGACGCCTTCGAGCACCAGGACGTGCCCTTCGAGCGGCTGGTCGAGCTGCTCAACCCGGTGCGCTCGACCGCCCGCCACCCGCTCTGCCAGGTGATGCTGACCTCCGGCGGCGAGGCCGGGGAGACCGGCCTCGGCGGCCTGCCCGGCCGGGTCGAGCAACTGGACTCCGACCTCGCCAAGTTCGACCTGACCTTCGCCTTCAGCGAGAGCTTCGACCCGGCCGGCGCGCCCGCCGGACTGGGCCTGACGGTGGAGTACGCGGTCGACCTGTTCGACCGGGCCACCGCCGAGGCAACGGCCGCCCGCTTCGAGCGCGCCCTGCGCGCGGTGCTGGCCGACCCGGACCAGCGGGTGGGCCGGGTCGAGGTGCTGGCGCCCGAGGAGCGCGAGCAGCTGCTCGACGGCTGGAACGACACCCGGGAGGACCTCCCGCTCGGCACCTTCCCTGCGCTCTTCGAGGCGCAGGCCGCCGCCCGCCCGGACGCCGTGGCGCTCGCCTTCGGCACCGAGCGGGTCACCTACCGCGAGCTGAACGAGCGCGCCAACCGCCTGGCCCGGCTGCTGGTCGAGCACGGCGCGGCCCCCGAGCGGTTCGTCGCGATCGCCCTGGAGCGCTCGATCGAGCTGATCGTCGCCCAGCTCGCCGTGCTCAAGGCCGGCGCCGTCTTCCAGCCGCTGGACCCGCGCTACCCGGCCGACCGGATCGCCTACATGCTGGACGACGCCCGGCCCGCGCTGGTCCTCACCAGCAAGGCGCTGGTCGACGGCCTGCTCGCCGACAGCACCGTGCCGCGGCTGCTGATCGAGGACCTGGACGCCTCCGGCCACCCGGCGCACGACCTCACCGGCGTCGCCGTCACCCCGCACTCGGCCGCGTACGTCATCTACACCTCGGGCTCCACCGGCCGCCCCAAGGGCGTGGTGGTCACCCACACCGGCCTGGCCGCCATGGTGGAGAGCCAGCGCCGGGGCCTGGCCGTCACCCCGGACAGCCGGGTGCTGCTGTTCGCCTCGCCGTCCTTCGACGCGGCCGTCTGGGAGCTGGGCATGGCACTGCTCACCGGCGCCCGGGCCGTCCTCGGCGACGCCGACCGACTGCTGCCCGGCCCGTCGCTGACCGCGCTGATCGCCGAGCAGGGCGTCACCCACCTGACCCTGCCGCCGACCGCGCTGGCCGTGCTCGCCCCGGACGCGCTGCCGGAGGGCGGCACCCTGGTGGTCGCCGGCGAGGCCTGCCCGCCCGACCTGGTCGAGCACTGGTCGGCCCGGCTGCGGATGGTCAACGCCTACGGCCCGACCGAGTCCACCGTCTGCGCCAGCATGAGCGACCCGCTCGGCGGCCGGATCGCCCCGCCGATGGGCCGGCCCGTGCTGGACACCCGGCTCTACGTGCTGGACGCCGCGCTCCAGCCGGTCCCGGCCGGGGTCGAGGGCGAGCTGTACATCGCGGGCGCCGGCCTGGCCCGCGGCTACCTCAACCGGCCGGGCCAGAGCGCCGAGCGCTTCGTCGCCGACCCGTACGGCGAGCCCGGCAGCCGGATGTACCGCTCGGGCGACCTGGTCCGCCGCCAGGCCGACGGCACCCTGGAGTACCTGGGCCGCACCGACCACCAGGTCAAGATCCGCGGCTTCCGGATCGAGCCCGGCGAGATCGAAGCGGTGCTCGCCCGACACCCCTCCCTGGCCCAGGCGTTCGTGCTGGTCCGGGAGGACCGCCCGGGCGACCGCCGGCTGGTCGGCTACGCCGTCGCCGGGCCCGGGCAGGCCGTCGACCAGGCCGCGCTGCGGGCCCACGTCGGCGCCTCGCTGCCGGACTACATGGTGCCCTCGGCGATCGTCGCCCTGGACGCCCTGCCGCTGACCGCCAACGGCAAGGTCGACCGCAAGGCCCTGCCGGCCCCGGACACCACCTGGCTCGGCTCCGGGCGGGCGCCCTCGACGCCCCGGGAGGAGCTGCTCTGCGGGCTGTTCGCCGACCTGCTGGGGCTGGAGAAGGTCGGCGTGGACGACAACTTCTTCGAGCTCGGCGGGCACTCGCTGCTGGCCAGCCGACTGGTCGCGGGCCTGCGCGACCTGGTCGGCGAGGACGACGAGGTCGGCGTCCGCACGCTGTTCGAGGCGCCGACCGTGGCCCGGCTGGCCGAGCGGCTCGACCGGGGCCCGGCCGCCGAGAGCTTCCCCGTCCTGCTGCCGATCCGCACCCGCGGCTCGCGCCCGCCGCTGTTCTGCGTCCACCCGGCCGCCGGCATCAGCTGGGTCTACACCGGCCTGCTCCGCCACACCGACGCCGAGCAGCCGATCTACGGCCTGCAGGCCCCCGGCCTGGCCGACCCGGCCGCGCACCCGGCCTCGGTCGAGGAGCTGGCCCGCACCTACCTCGCGCAGATCCGCGCCGTCCGCCCCGAGGGCCCGTACGCCCTGCTCGGCTGGTCCTTCGGCGGGGCCGTCGCCCACGCGATCGCCGCGCTGCTGCGCGCCCAGGGCGAGGAGGTCCGGCTGCTGGCCCTGCTGGACGCCTACCCGGGCACCGGCGAGCCGGGGCCCGAGCAGTGGCGGGACGACCCGGCGCAGCTCGCGGTGATCCTCGACTCGCTCGGCCACCCGGCCGGGGACGTCACCGCCTGGCCGGCCGACGAGGAGGGCTACGCCGCGCTGGTCCGGGACGGCGAGGGCCCGCTGGCCGGCCTCAGCGGCGCCGGGGTGGCCCGGGTGGTCGCGGTCTTCCAGGCCAACGCCGAGCTGTCCCACGAGCTCCCGCTGCCCGGCTACGACGGCGACGCGGTGTTCTTCACCGCCGCCAAGGACCGGCCGGCCGACGCCCCCGACCCGGAGAGCTGGCGCCCGTACCTGGGCGGGCGGCTCGACGTCCACGAGGTGCCCAGCACCCACGGCGCGATGACGGGCGCCGAGGCGCTCGCCGTCATCGGCCCGGTGCTCGCCGCCCACCTGACCCCCTGACCGCTCCCTGACGCACCGACTTCCGACCCCTACCGACCGCAGGCGACCGACCTGCGCACACCACGCGGGCCGCACCCGGCCCGCCCACCGAGAAACGGACACCACCATGACCACTGCGGCCATCCCCGACTCCTGGCGTGGCATCACCCCGTCGCCGATCACCTCGACCGACGCCTACAACGGCTTCATCGCCGCCAACGTGATCTTCGCGCTGGACCGGATCGGCCTGCTGGAGCGGATCGGGCGCGGCGAGCCGCTCTCGGCCGCCGAGGCCACCGCCCAGGCCGGCGACGCCGCCCGGACCGAGGCCGTGCTGCGCGCCGCCTCGGACTACGGCTACCTCAAGGCCGACGGCGACACCTACCTGCCCACCGACGCGGGCCTGGAGATCGCCGCCGCGCGCGGCTACTTCACCTGGGCCGTCGGCGGCTACCACGACGTGTTCGGCCGGGCCGGCCACCTGAGCGCCGGCACCCACCGCTACAACAAGGACGTCTTCCGCGACGAGGCGATGGTCGCCCTCGGCTCCGCCCAGTGCGACCAGTCGCTGTTCGCCGCCCAGCTGACCGACGTGCTCAACGGCATCGACTTCCGCACCATCGCCGACCTGGGCTCCGGCACCTCCGCCCGGGTGCGCCGGGTGGTCTCGCAGCGCGAGGGCACCCGTGGCCTGGGCATCGACATCAGCCGCCCGGCCACCGACATCGCCAAGCGCGACATCGCCGAGGCCGGCATGTCGGACCGGGTCACCGCCGTCCGCGCGGACGTGCTGGGCCTGCTCGGCACCCAGATCGACAACGACGCCGAGGCCGCCGAGGTGGCCGAGGTCGACACCGTGATGAGCTTCTTCCTGCTGCACGACCTGCTGGCCGACCCGAGCACCCGCTCCTCGATCTTCACCCGGATGCGGGAGGCCTTCCCGAAGGCCCGCACCTTCGTCCTCGGCGACACCATGCTGCGCGACCCGGGCACCTCCGACGGCGCCCAGCCGGTCTTCTCGGTGGGCTTCGAGCTGGCGCACGCGATGATGGGCGTCCCGCTGCACACCAAGGCCACCTACGAGGAGCTGTTCACCGACGCCGGCCTGCGGATCGACCGCGTCGAGGCGCTGGCCACCCCGCACTCCTGGCTCTACGTCCTCCAGGCCGACTGATGGCCGCCCCGTCGAGCGCCAGATACCTGCTGGCGCAGAACGAGCACCCGTACCCGCCGCTGCCGTCGGTGCTGGCCGCGCTGGCCGAGGCCAGTGCCGACCTGCACCGCTACCCGGACTTCCGGCCGGAGCGGATCGCCGGGATCGTCGCCGACTGGCAGGGCGTCCCGGCCGGCCAGGTCGTGGTCGGCCACGGCTCGGCGGGCGTGGCGCTGGACCTCTTCCACGCGGTGGTCGAGCCCGGCGACAACGTGGTGCACTCGGCGCCCTGCTTCGACGCGTACCCGCTGTTCTGCGAGATCGCCCGGGCCGAGGCCCGGCCGGTCCCGCTCGGCCCCGACGCCCGGCACGACCTGGCGGCGATGGCCGAGCGGCTGGACGAGCGCACCCGGATCGTCGTGCTGTGCAACCCGCACAACCCGACCGGCACGGTCTACTCCTGGGCCGAGCTGACGGAGTTCTTCCGCCGGGTGCCGTCCACCGCGCTGATCCTGCTCGACGAGGCGTACGTCGACTTCGCCCGGGGCTGGCAGGCCCCGGACGTGCCGGCCCGGATCGCCGAGTGGCCGAACCTCGTGGTGCTGCGCACCCTGTCCAAGTCGCACGGGATCGCCGCGCTGCGGATCGGCTACGCGCTGGCCGAGGAGTCCGTCGCCCAGCGGGTGCGGGACCACCAGGTGCCGTACGCGGTGAACCGGCTCCAGGAGGCGGGCCTGCTCGCCGCCGTCGCCGCCGAGGACGAGATGGCGCGGCGGATCGCCGAGATCGCCGCGGAGCGGGAGCGCACCGAGGCCGAACTGCTGCGCCTCGGCTGGACGGTGGCGCCCAGCGTCACCAACTTCCTCTGGGTCGACGCGCCCGGCGACCAGCTCCCGCTGCGCGCGGCGCTGGAGCGGCTGGGCGTGGCCGTCCGCTACTACCCCGGCCAGGGCATCCGGGTCGCCATCGGCGAGAAGGACGCCAACGACGCGGTGATCGAGGGTTTCGCCGCCGTCACCCCGCTGGCCCCGGCCCAGGCCGTCGCCCGCTGACCGCCCGGCGCCCTGGGCACCGCCGGTGCGTCAGGGCGCACCTCCGGGCACCCGGGGCGCCCACGGGCGCCCCGGCCCCTGCACCACCTCAGGCACCGTCTCAGGCACGACCTCAGGCACGACCGAAGGCACCACCTCAAGCACCGCCTCAGGCACGACCGAAGGCACCCGCACACCCCGAAGCGCCGTCGGCGCAGCGAAGGAACCGCCATGCACCCGCTGTTGGCCCGCCCGGAGTTCCGGCGCTACCTCGTCGGGCAGACCCTGTCCGTCCTCGGTGACAGCGCCCTCTCCATCGCCCTCGGCATCTGGGCCAAGGTGCTGACCGGCAGCAACTCCGCCGCCGGGCTGGTGCTGTTCTGCTTCTCCGCGCCGCTGCTGCTGCTCCCGCTGGGCGGCCTGCTCGCCGACCGGGTCCGCCGCAGACCGCTGCTGGTCGGGGTCAACCTGGCGGTGGCGGTGTCGCTGCTGCCGCTGCTACTGGTCGACGGCAGGGACACGGTCTGGATCATCTACTGCACCGCCACGGTCTGCGGTCTGGCCGGCGCCGTCCTGGCACCGGCGCAGAGCGCGCTGCTGCGCAGCATCCTGACGGAGCGTCAGGACTTCGGCGCGGCGGCCGGGTTGACCCAGAGCGCCCGGGCCGGCACCACCCTGGTGGCGCCGCTGCTCGGCTCGGGCCTCTACGGCTGGTTCGGCGGGCACGTGGTGGCGGTGGCCGACCTCGCCGTGCTGCTGCTCGCGGCGCTGAGCTTCCTCACCCTGCGGGTGGCGGAGGTCAAGCCGGAGCCCTCGGGCCTGCGGTGGCGCACCGAGGTGCTGGCGGGCTTCGTCCACCTGCGCGGTTCGGTCGGGCTGCGGCCGCTGGTGGTGGCGACCGCCGCCGCCGGCTTCGTGCTGAGCCTGCTCCAGCCGGTGCTGTTCGCGCTGACCCAGCACGGGCTGCACCGCTCGCCGCAGTTCCTCGGCGTGCTGGAGACCACCGAGGCCGTCGGCGCGCTGGCCGGCTCGGTGGTCGGCGGCCTGCTGATCGGCCGGCTCGGGCCGCGCCGGACGGTCATGGCGGGGTCGGCGGTGTTCGGCCTCGGGACCGTCCTGCTGCTCGCCCCGTCGCTGTACGTGGTGGAGGCCGGACTGGTGATCGCGGGCGCGGGCATCCCGGCCGCCCTGGTCGGGCTCGCCACCGCCGCCCAGGCGTCCACCCCGCCGCAGCTGATGGGGCGCGCCCAGGCGGCCGTCAACCTCTCGCTCACCGCGCCGCAGGCGCTGGCCGTCGGCGTCGGCTCCGGCCTGGTGGCCGCCCTGGACTTCCGGGTGGTGCTGGGCGTGATGGTGGTCGGCGCGCTGCTCGCGGCGGCCCACCTGATCGGCAAGCCGGAGGCCCCGACGGAGCCCCCGGAGACCGAGCCGCAGGGCGAGGACGAGGGCGAGGGCGACGACCCGGCCGCACCGGAGGACGCCAAGGACCTCCAGTCCACCTGACCGGCACCGCCCGCCCGCTCCACCGAACACCCGCACCATCCCATACGTCCGCACCACCCCGTACATTCGCTCACCTGACCACTCCTCAGCACCTCCCGTTCCTCCTCACGAGAGAGCTCCTCAGATGACCGACCGTTCCTCTCCCGCCGTCACCCCGATCCCCGTCGAGCTGGACCACGTCGAGTTCTACGTGGCCGACCTGGGCGCCGAGACCACCCGGCTGACCGCGGAGTACGGCTTCGAGCTGCTCGTCCCGCCGACCGAGCGCGGCGAGGCCGCCGAGCGCTGCCTGTCCGCGCTGTTCGGTCAGGCCGCCATCCGGCTGCTGGTCACCCAGCCGCTGGCCGCCGGCCACCCGGCCACCGGCTACCTGGAGCGGCACGGCGACGGCGTGGCCGCCCTCGGCCTGCGGGTGCCGGACGCCGCCGAGGCGTTCCGGACCCTGACCGACCGCGGCGCCGCCGCGCTGCGCCCGCCGCTGGCCGCCGACGGCTGCGTCACCGCGGTGGTCGACGCCTTCGGCGACGTGGTGCACACCCTGGTCGAGCGCGCCCCCGGGACCCCGGCCGGCCGCATCCCCGGCCTGCCGGACCCGCTCCCGCTGACCGACGACAGCGAGGTCGGCCTGCGCTCCGTCGACCACTTCGCCGTCCTGGTCCCGTACGGCGAGCTGCGCACCACCGAGGCCCGCTACCGCGACGTCTTCGGCTTCCGGACGATCTTCGAGGAGCGGGTCGAGTTCGGCGCGCTCGGCATGGACTCGGCGGTCGTGCAGAGCGCCGACCACAGCGTCACCCTCACCCTGATCGAGCCGCTCAGCGCGGACGCGGGCGGCCAGATCGCCTCCTTCCTGGCCGGCCACGACGGCGCCGGGGTGCAGCACGTCGCCTTCGCCTCCGAGGACGCGGTGCACTCCGTCGCCACCATGGCCGAGCGCGGCGTGCCGTTCCTGCGCACCCCGCAGACCTACTACGACGCGCTGCCCGGCCGGCTGACCCCGCTGCGGCACTCCACCGACCAGCTGCGCGAGCTGAACCTGCTGGTCGACCAGGACCACGACGGCCAGCTGTTCCAGATCTTCACCCGCTCCCAGCACCCGCGGAACACCTTCTTCTTCGAGGTGATCGAGCGCATCCGGGCCCGCAACTTCGGCAGCAACAACATCCGCGCCCTCTACGAGGCCGTGGAGCTCCAGCGCAACGCCAGCGAAGTGGCCGGATGAGCGCGTCCGTCCGCAGCGAACCACCGGCCGACCCGGCCGACGGACGCCCGGCGCTGTCCGTCGCGGAGTACGCCGACCGGGCCCGGGCCGTGCTCGCGCCCGAGGTCTGGGAGTGGCTGGAGGGCGGCGCGGAGCGCGAGCTGACCCTCGCCGCCAACCGGACCGCCTTCGACCGGGTGGGCCTGGTGCCCCGGGTGCTGACCGACGTCAGCACCCGGGACACCGCCGCCACCCTGGTGCGCAGCCGGGCCTCCCTGCCGGTGGCGGCGGCGCCCGTCGCCTACCACCGGCTGTTCCACCCCGAGGGCGAGCTGGCCTCGGCCCGCGCCTGCGCCGCCGCGGGCGTGCCGTTCACCATCGGCACGCTCAGCAGCGTCGGCTTCGAGGAGCTGGCCAGGACCGGCGCCACCCTCTGGTTCCAGCTGTACTGGCTGCGCGACCGCGACCGGCTGCTCGACCTGGTCGGGGCGGCCGAGCGGGCCGGCAGCGAGGCCCTGGTGGTCACCGCCGACGTCCCGTACATGGGCCGCCGGCTGCGCGACGCCCGGAACGCCTTCGCGCTGCCCGGGGACGTCCGCGCGGCCCTGCTGGAGGGCGGCGCCGCCGGGCGGGCGCACGAGTCCACCACCGCCGTCTCGGCGGTGGCCGCGCACACCGCCGAGCTGCTCTCCCCCGGCGTCACCTGGGCCGACCTCGAGTGGCTGCGCGGGCGGACCGCGCTGCCGCTGGTGGTCAAGGGCGTGCTCGACCCGGCCGACGCGCGGCGGGCCGCCGACCTCGGCGCCGCGGCCGTGGTGGTCTCCAACCACGGCGGCCGCCAGCTCGACCGGGCGGTGCCCCCGGTGACGGTCCTGCCGGCCGTCGCCGAGGCGCTGGCCGGCGAGGACTGCCAGGTGCTGATGGACAGCGGGGTGCGCGGCGGCTCGGACGTGCTCACCGCGCTGGCCCTCGGCGCCACCGGGGTACTGCTCGGGCGCCCGCTGATCTGGGGCCTGGCGGCCGGCGGCGAGGCGGGCTGCACCGAGGTCCTCGACCTGCTCGCCACCGAGCTGCGGCACGCGCTCGGCCTCGCCGGCTGCGCCGACCTGCGGTCCGCCGCCGAGCTGCGCACCACCCCCCTGCCCGGCCCCACCTGGAGCACCCCGTGACCACCACCACCGCACCGCACGACCTGCTGCTGGCGGGCCTGCACACCTCCCTCGCCGACCCGGCGATGACCTCGATGAACCTGCTCAACGAGATCTCCATCCGCTACCCGGAGGCGGTCTCCTTCGCGGCCGGCCGCCCGGCCGAGCAGTTCTTCGAGCTGGACGCCGTCCACCGCCACCTGGACCGCTACCTCGACCACCTGCGCACCGAGCGCGGGCTGACCGAGGAGGCGGCGCGCCGTCAGGTGCTCCAGTACGGGCGGACCAAGGGGATCATCCACGACCTGATCGCCACCCACCTCGCGGTGGACGAGGGCATCGAGGTGCCCGCCGAGTCGATCGTGGTGACGGTGGGCTGCCAGGAGGCGATGTTCCTGGTGCTGCGGGCCCTGCGCCGCGGCCCCGAGGACGTGGTGCTGGCCGTCTCCCCGACGTACGTGGGGCTGACCGGCGCGGCGCTGCTGGCCGACCTGCCGGTGCGGGCGGTGGCGGACGGCCCGGACGGCGTGGACCTCGCCGACCTGCGCCGCGAACTGGCCGCCGCCCGGGCCGAGGGGCTGCGCCCGCGGGCGCTCTACCTGGTGCCCGACGTGGCCAACCCGAGCGGGGCCAGCCTGCCGCTGGAGCTGCGCCGGGAGCTGCTGGCGCTGGCGGCCGAGGAGGACTTCCTGCTGCTGGAGGACAACCCGTACTGCGTCTTCGCCGGCGAGGAGCGGCTGCCCTCGCTCAAGGCGCTGGACACCGGACGGCGGGTGGTCCACCTCGGCTCCTTCGCCAAGACGGCGCTGCCCGGCGCCCGGGTCGGGTACGTGGTGGCGGACCAGCTGGTGGACGACGGGCAGGGCGGCACCGCGCTCTTCGCCGACCTGCTCGGCATGATCAAGAGCATGACCACGGTGAACACCTCGCCGATCGCCCAGGCCGTGATCGGCGGTGCGCTGCTGGAGCACGACCACAGTCTGCGGGCCGCCAACACCGAGGTGGCCGCGCTCTACCGGCGCAACCTCGCGCTGGTGCTGGACGGCCTGGCCCGGCGCTTCCCGCCCGGCGGCGGGGTGACCTGGAACGAGCCGCGCGGCGGGTTCTTCCTGGTGCTCACGGTGCCGTGCGTGGTGGACGACGCGCTGCTGGAGCGCTCGGCCTCGGAGTACGGGGTGATCTGGACCCCGATGTCGCACTTCTACCCGGGCGCGGGCGGGGAGCACCAACTGCGGCTCTCCGTCAGCCAGGTGGACCCGGCCACCGTCGACCGGGGGCTGGACGGGCTGGCCGCGCTGCTCGCCGCGCAGTCCTGACCCGCCCGGAAGGGGGGCGTCCCGGCCGGGACGCCCCCCTTCCGGCTCGTGCCCCCGACCGGTGACGGTGCGCTTCGACGCGGCCACGCTGGGGCAGCATCCCGGCGCAAGCACCGGAGCCCCACCGAGGAGGACACCCATGCCGCACGACGAGAACCGCCCCGCCGACGACCCTGCGGCGGAGGGCCTGCGCCGCTCGGCCGCCTTCCTGGTCGACGAGGCGCTCGGCTTCGTCTTCCCGGCCGCGCTGCGCGCCGCCGCCGAGACCGGGGTGGCCGACGCGCTCGCGGCCGGCCCGGCCACCCCCGCCGAACTCGCCGCCGCCACCGGCACGGACGCCCGCAACCTGTACCGGGTGCTGCGCCTGCTCGCCACCCGGAACGTGGTGGCCGAGGACGAGCAGGGCCGCTTCACGCTGACCGAGGCCGGCCAGGCACTGCGCGGCGACGTCCCGTACTCGGCGCGCAGCGCGGTGCGGATGCTCACCGACCGCACCTTCTGGCTGCCGGCGGAGCGGATGGCGCACTGCCTCACCGAGGGCACCACGGCCTTCGACGAGGTCTTCGGCATGCCGTTCTTCGACCACTTCGCCCGGGACGCGGAGACCGCCGCGGTCTTCCACGTCGGCATGGCGGCGATGTCCGACGGGGAGAACGCCACCATCGCGGCCGCCTACGACTTCCCGGACACCGGCACGGTGGTGGACGTCGGCGGCGGCCACGGCGGCCTGCTGCTGGAGGTGCTGCGCCGCAACCCCGGCCTGGAGGGGGTGCTCCACGACCGCGCCCACGTCCTGGCCGGCCACCGGCTGGAGGGCGACAAGGAGGTCGCCGGCCGCTGGAGCACGGTGGAGGGCGACTTCTTCACCGCCGTACCCGCCGGTGACGTCCTGCTGCTCAAGCGGATCACCCACGACTGGGACGACGACCGGTGCGTCACCCTGCTGGAGAACTGCCGGCGCGCCCTGCGCCCCGGCGGCCGGCTCCTGGTCCTGGACGCCGTGGTCCCCCGGGGCGACGCGCCCCACCAGGCCAAGACCCTGGACCTGCTGATGATGGTCTCGCTGACCGGCCGCGAGCGCACCGAGGCGGACTTCGCGGAGCTGTTCGACCGGGCCGGTCTGCGCCTGTCCCGGATCCTGCCCACGTCGACGGTGCTGTCCGCGGTGGAAGCCACCCCGGTCTGACATCACGTCAACTTCACGCCTAATAAGGCCTATTGCGCCCATCCCAACGTCCGGGCCCTGCCGCACCACCTCGGGTTTCGGTGGCCCGCCGGTCAATCTTGGCCGGAAACCGGCGTGTTGACCCCATCGTTATTGAAAGACCCCTCGACAGCTGGGTATGGTCACGAACTGTCGTGATCAAGTCAGCCACGAGGGGGCGATCATGGACGAGCCGAGGCAGCGCCCGGACGACGGGCGGACTCCGGGCGGAGGCACCCGCACCCCGGGGTCCGGTGCGGACGGCGGCACCGGGTGGTCGCTCGCCCCGGTCGCGATGCTCCGCCACGCGGGCTACCCGCTCTCGCTGCTGGACCGGGTCGTCGACCCCTCGACCGCCCGGGCCGCCGACACCGTGCTCGCCCTGCGGGACGAAGCCGTCGAGCTGGGGCGGACGCTGAAGGCCGAGCTGCGCGCGGAGCGGGCCGGCACCCGGGGCGACCTCGCCTCCGGCGTCGGCATGCTCCGCCCCTTCCCGCCCGCCGACCTCGCCCGGCTCGAAGCCGAACTCGGCCCGGCCGCCCTGGACTCGGCCAAGCGCTACCAGGACGCGGTGCTGGCCCTGGACGGCCACTGGGCGGCCTTCGAACGGGAGCACGGCGCCGGACTCGCCGAGGCCCGCCGGACCGTGGTGGACCTGTTCCGCGAGCCCTCCCTCCAGCAGGTCCTGCTGCTGTCCAACGACGCCCGCTTCGAGGAGTTCACCGCCTGGATAGCCGGCGGCGGCGCCGGGTCGGACGGCCACGTCAAGCGGATGACCGACCTGCTCGCCATGTACCTCCAGCGGGTCACCACCAAGAACGAGACCCACTCGCACTTCGGCCCGCTCGCGGTCGCCCGGACGACCCGGGAGGGCGCCGCCGGCGTCAGCTGGTCCACCGGCCCGCTGCGCCGGATCGCCCTGCTCAGCCACTGGGCGGGCGAGGCGCTGGCCGAGGTGTTCAGCGCCCGGCCGGAGACCTTCGAGACGGTCCGCCCCCGCCGCCGCCCGCTGGCCTTCGCCGAGGGCCCCGAGGTCCGGCTGTACGCGTTCGAGTCCATCACCGGCATGCCCGACGGCTGGCGCTTCGTCGCGGTGAAGTCCGACACCTTCGACGCCGACCGGTCCTGGCTCTGGGAGCACTGCGACGGGGAGCGCACGGTGGCGCAGCTGCGCGCCGCCTGGGCCGAACGCCCGGACCGTCCGGACCGCCAGGGCCTCCCGGACGACCCGGACCGCCCGGCCGGGCGGGGCTTCGACCGGGTGCTGGCCGAACTCGTCGAGCAGGACTGGCTGATCGGCCGCTGGGAGATCCCGATCGGCTCCACCGACGTGCTGCGCTCGCTCGCCGGGCACCTCCCCGAGGACTCCCCCGACCTCGCCGTGGTGCGCCGCTTCGAGGACGGCCTGCGCCGGTTCGCCGAGGGCCCGACGGAGCAGCGGGCGGCCCTGCTCGGCGAGCTCAAGGAGGCCTTCGAGGAGGTCACCGGATCCGCCGCCAACCGCTCCGAGGGCCGGCACTACGCGGACCGCAGCATCCTCTACGAGGAGGCGTACAGCCCGGTCCGGGACGTCGTCCTCGGCCCGGACGTCACCGAGCTGATCGGCCGCGAGCTGTCCGCCGTCTACGACCTGACGCTGCTCGTCCCCCGGCTGCGCATCCGCCGCGAACTGACCGTCCTGCACCGCTGGATGACCCGGCGCTTCGGCCCCGGCACGCCGGTGCCGCTGCCGGACTTCTACGCCGCCTTCTTCGCCGACAAGCCGCGGCTCGCCGCCGAGTGCGAGGAGGTGGACCGGGAGATCGAGGCGCTCGACCGGGAGGTCGTCGACCTGCTGCTGGACGGCGCCGAGGACGGCCGGTCCGAGAGCGTGGTCGACCGGGCCCGGCTGGAGGAACTGCTCGCCCGGCACCCGGACACCCCGCCCGCGCTGTGCAACCCGGACGTCATGCTCGCCGCGCCGGACACCGCCGCGATCGCCCGCGGCGACTTCCTCGCCGTCGTCGGCGACTGCCACGCCGTGCGCGAGGCGCTCACCCACTCCAGCTTCGCCCCGATGCTCCAGGCCGAGGCGCCGGAGCTGCTCGACGAGATCCACGCCCGCTACCGGGGCCTGCTCGACGAGGACGAGGTGCTGGTCGACCTCTCCCGCTCGCACCCCGACAAGACCGGCGCCCAACTCACCTACCCCTGCCCCGACCTGGAGGTGTACGGGCTCTCGCCGAAGGCCCGCGGCGACGTCCTCCAGCCCGGCGCCCTGTACCTGGTGGCCACCCCCGACCGGGTGGAGCTGCGCGCCCACGGCGTCGAGGGCCGGCTGAAGCTGCTCGCCCCGCTGGCCGGCGGCCCCAGCATCCGCCAGGACCCGCTCTCCCCGTTCGCCTTCCCCCGGCACTTCGG
Organism: Kitasatospora sp. NPDC004799; assembly: GCF_040609095.1. Taxonomy (NCBI): domain Bacteria; kingdom Bacillati; phylum Actinomycetota; class Actinomycetes; order Kitasatosporales; family Streptomycetaceae; genus Kitasatospora; species Kitasatospora sp. NPDC004799. Next base: position 5,377 of record NZ_JBEXJK010000045.1, on the reverse strand, counting down.
CGGCGTCGGCATCCGCGGCCGGGACCGCGACCACGTGCCCCGGATCCGCTGCGGCCGGATCGTGCTGCACCGGGAGCGCTGGCGCTTCCCCGCCGAGGCGCTGCGCGGCTGGAGCCCGGGCGTCCACCGGTCCAAGGGCGACGCCCCCGAGTTCGCCGCCGCCCGCCGGCTGCGCCGCGAACTCGGCCTGCCGCGCCGCGGCTTCCTGAAGATCCCCGGCGAGCCGAAACCGGTCTACGTCGACTGGGACTCCCCCCTCATCGTCCGGCAGGTCGTCCGGCTCGCCCGGAGGACGGCCGATCCCCTGGAGTTCAGCGAAATGCTCCCCGCCCCGGAGCACCTCTGGCTCGACATCGACGGAGAACGTCACACCAGCGAGCTGCGCTGTGCGGTCTTCTCGCGCCGATCCCGCCGATCCCACTGAGTGCTCCACGTCGAGGACCCCACGCCCTCACCGACCGAAGGCACGGCCATGACCAAGAGCTGCATCGTCCAGTTGCCCTTCCCCTCCAGCCACGACCCCGACCCGAACCTGGCGCGCTACTACGACGACTACGACCGGCGCTTCCGGGCCATGCTGCCCGAGTACTTCATCCCGACCGACGGCCTGTGGGAGATGCCGCTCTGGGTCGCCCACCTGACCGCCCTGCTGAACACCGCGGGCCTGGACTCCGTCTTCCGCGACCTGTCCCGGACCCCGGCTGAGCCGGAGGACTGCGCCGAACCGCTGCTGGAGGCGACCGCCCCCGGCGACCTGGTGCTGATGTCCCCGCTCGCCCAGAACCTCCGCCTCGCGCTGGAGGTGGCCAAGCGGCTGGAGCACGCCGGGCGGCGGGTCGTCCTCGGCGGGAACATGGCCCCGCTCGCCCCGGACGGCTCCGTGCACGCGGTGCACCGCGGCCAGCTCGACGCCACCTTCGTGCGCCGGCTCGTCGAACTCGCCTCCGGGTCCGGCGGCAGCCTGGAGAAGCCGCTGCTGCCCGGCCTGGTGTCCGACCGGATCACCTGGGCGCCGGACTACCGCCACCTCGGCGGCTACCAGGGCCGGGTCCCGCTGCTGCGGCTCAACGCCAGCCACGGCTGCCTGTACCAGTGCTCGTTCTGCGGCGACGCCTGGAGCAAGCAGCTCACCCTGGTCGCCAAGGACGCGCTCGCCCAGGAGGTGGACGAGCTGACCACCCGGTTCCCGGACACCCGGCTCTTCTACATCGGCGACAAGACCTTCGGCCAGTCCCGCGAGGCCGTCGCCAACCTGCTGGACGTCTTCCGCGACCGCCCCGGCTACCGCTTCATCGTGCAGACCCACGTCATGCAGGTGAAGGAGTGGATCGTCGAGGCCATGCTCGAACTCGGCGTCGTCGCCGTGGAGCTCGGCTTCGAGTCCGCCGACTCGCAGATGCTGAAGCGGCTCAACAAGCTCTCCCGCGGCCTGGACGACTACACTTCGAAGATCCGTCAACTCAGCGACGCCGGGCTGAAGATCGTCCTCAACATGATGGGCGGCCTGGACGAGGAGACGGAGGCCGCGCACGGCCAGACCGTCAGCTGGATGCGGGAGAACGAATCGGCGCTGTGGCTCTTCAACCTCTACAACTTCGTCCCGTATCCGCTCACCCCGGACTTCCCCCGGCTGCGCGAGCGGATCTTCAACTGGGACTTCGCCGACTGGCGGGAGGACGCCCCGGTGGTCTACCGGCCCCGGCACCTGTCCCCGGAGGCCAGCTGGGACCTGTTCCAGGAGAAGATCGCCGCCGCCCACGCCATCATCCGCGAGCCGCTGCCCGCCGCCGCGGCCGCCGCGCCTGTCCAGGGCGCCGTGCCCGTCCCGACCGCCGCGCCCTCCGCGACCGCCGTTCCCGCCGTGCAGGAGAAGGACTGAGATGACCGAGCTCCCCGACTTCGAAGCGCTCCAGAACAGCGTCAAGCCCGAGGACTTCGAGCAGGACCCGCTGCCGGGCTGGGCCGGTGTCGGCACCCTCTTCGGCGCCCCCACCACCAGCGCCGACCAGGTGGACGTGGGCGAGCGGGGCTGGGTGGTGTCCGGCGTGCCCTTCGACGCCACCGCCAGCTCCCGGCCGGGCGCCGCCGAGGGGCCGCGGGCGATCCGCCAGGCCAGCCTGGTCTTCTCCAGCTACCTCACCAGCCTCGGCCAGTGGCGGATGCTGGACACCCGCACCGGGCAGACCTTCCGCTACCACGCGCCCCGCGTCGCGGACGCCGGCGACCTGCACATCTACCCGACGGACACGGTGAAGACCTTCCAGGCCGTCGCCGCCGAGGCCCGCCGGCTGAGCCGCAACGCCCCGAACCTGGTCTTCCTCAACGGCGACCACTCCTGCACCTTCCCCACCTTCGCCGGCTTCCGGGCCGGCCGGCTCGACCGCGGCGCCGGCCGGGTGGGGTTCGTCAACATCGACCACCACTTCGACTTCGGCAACTGGAGCACCCTGCACGGGCCGCTCTACCACGGCTCCAACTCCCGCCGGATCAGCGAGATCCCGCAGATGCGCCCGGAGGACATCGCCTTCGTCGGGGTCGGGGACGTGACCAAGTACGACCAGTTCCGCGGCCTGCTCGACAGCGGCTTCCACGTCGTGCCCGGCTCCCAGATCACCCGGGACGGTGCCGCCGCGGCCCTGCGCCCGGTGATCGAGGAGCTCGGCTCCCGCTGCGACACGGTCTACGTCTCCCTCGACATCGACGTGCTGGACAGCGCCGCGGCGACCGGCACCGGCCACGTCACCATGGGCGGCATCGGCATCGGCGACCTCCTCGACGTCTACGAGGAGCTGCGGGCGCTGCCCGTCGGCGCCGTCGACATCGCCGAGATCGCGCCCCGCTACGACCCGTCCGGCGGCACCGCGCAGATCGCCGCCCGACTGCTCTTCGAGTTCCTGTTCCGCACCGAGGGAGCCCCGGCCGAACTCGCGCCCTGGGCCCCCGGCACCACCTCCGCACCCCTGGAGCACCGGTGAGATTCACCCCCCACGAAGCGCGGTTCGACTGTACCCGGCTGGTCTCCGGGGCCCCCGCCGAGCGCGAGCGGGCGCTGGATGACCTCGCCGCCGAGGCCGTCGAGGTCATCCACCGGGTCGGCTACGCCGTCTTCCGGATCGGCCGGCTGCGGCTCGGCGTCGAGGACAGCCGCCGGCTGTCCACCGGCATCGTCGAGCGCGTCCGCACCGCGCTGATCGCCCGCGGCGCCCCCGCCCGGATGCGGCTGGAGGTCGACCGGGCGCAGCCGACCCACGTACCCGAGGGCTACACCACCCGGACCCTGCTGCCGCACCACGACGGCCAGCACTGCTCGTACCTGACGCCCAGCCTCCAGGACGCGCCCGACTGGGACCCGGCCCGGCGCACCTACGGCTGCTCCGGGTACACCACCACCCCCGCGCACAAGATGTACCAGGGCATCTTCCTGCCCGAGGTCGGCGAGGGCCTGAGCGTCACCACGTACTACGACTGGCTCGGCGTGATCGACGACGTGCTGGAGCGGCGCGGCGTGGACCGGGGCGAGGACGCCACGGCCGGCGCGGCCCGCTGGCTCGGCGACAACCTGAGCCGCGGCCTGGCCCGCCAGCCGGAGCACGGCTGCTCCTACCCCTCGGTGGGCGCCATGCTCGGGCTGGAGGAGCCGTTCTGGCACGGCCTGTCCTTCCACCACAGCGAGGCGGAGCTGACCGAGGAGGAGCGGCGGCGCCACCCGGCCGCCGCGCTGCTGGCCCGCGACTGCGCCTGCGGCGAGTGCCGGGGCGAGGCGGCCCGGCTCTTCTGCCACCAGCTGCTGATGGCCACCGGCCTGACCTGGGCGGCCTTCCGCCGCCGCTGGGAGGTGCTCGCCCCGGGCGAGCACTGCGACCTGCTGCTCGGCCACAACCTGACGATGCTGCACGGCGGGCTGGCCGGCGGCGCGGGGCGGATCATCGAGCCGCTCTGCCTGGTCGTGGACGACCCGTCCGGCCCCGAGTACGAACGCTGGCTGGCCGCCTCCTGGCGGCGCACCCTGCCCGGAGCCCGATGATGCGGGGAGCGCCCGCCACCCTGGCCACCCCGGTCGACCTGCACCTGCACACCCGGCACTCGGACGGGGACGAGGCCCCGGCCGAGCTGGCCCGGCGGTGCGTGGCGGCCGGGCTGCGGGTGGCCGCCGTGACGGACCACAACACCGTCGCGGGCGTCGCCGCCTTCGAGCGGGCCGCCGGCGGGCAGCTCACCGTGGTCCCGGCCTGCGAGATCACCACCACCTGGCGCGGCGAGGAGACGCACTGCCTGGCCTACTTCGTCGACCCCGGTGACGAACCGTTCCGGCAACGGATCGGGCGCCTGCACGACGCCGAACTGGCCTGGTGGCGCACCTGGACCGCGCGGGCGCGCGAGCTCGGCGTGCCGCTCGACCGGGCGGACGTCGAGCGGCGGATCGGCGGCGACCGGGTGGCCTACGTCAACGACTACCTGGCCCTGCTGCTGGAGGCGGCCCACGGCGACCCCCGGTTCGCCCCGTACGCCGAGGGCGAGGACCGGTTCTCCCGCTTCATCGCCGACTGGTGCCGGCCCGGCCGGCCGCTGCACGTCGAACACCCGGTCAACCCCGACCTGGTGGACGTGCTGTCCTGGGTCGAGCAGGCGGGCGGGGTCGCCGTCCTCGCCCACCCCGGCCCGCACACCGACGGCCTGGACGCCGCGCAGTGCGCGGCGCTGCTGGAGCCGCTGCGCGCGGCCGGCCTGGCCGGCCTGGAGGTGTGGACCAGCTGGCACACCCCGGCCGACAGCGCCCGGCTCGCCGGGGCGGCCGAGCGGCTCGGCCTGGTCGCCACCGCCGGGTCCGACTACCACGGGGTGCGGGTCAAGCCCTGGGCGCCGAGCCCCGGGCTGCTGCCCGCGCTCCCGGCCGACCCGCTGGCCGTCCTGGACGCCCTGCACGACCGCCGTCCGGCCCGTCCCGTCCGTCCCGAGCACCGTCCCGCCCGTCCCGAGCACCGTCCCGAGCACCGTCCCGCCCGTCCCGTCCCCACGACTCCCCAGGTGAGGCTGTGACCACCGTCAACGATCCCCGGACCGCCACCGAGCCCGGTACCGGCGCCACCTGGCAGCTCGCGCCGGTCGTCGTGCTCCGCCAGGCCGGCTTCCCGATGGAACTGCTCGCCCCGCTGGCCGACCCGGCCGCCGCCGAGGAGGCCCGCGAGCTGGTCGACCGGGGGCAGCAACTGATGGCCCTGGCCGAGGAGTTCAAGGCCGTGCTGCGCCGGCACCCGGTGCCCGGCGCGGCGAAGCTCTCCTCCCCGGCCGGCTTCCTGCTGCCCGTCCCCGAGCCCGAACTGGCCGCCGCGGGAGTCGGCCGGCTCCTTCGACCACCGCTTCGACGCCGCCGCCCCCG
>NZ_JBEXJK010000044.1:0-33438 GCF_040609095.1 Kitasatospora sp. NPDC004799 | reverse complement strand
TGACCGACCGCCTGTGGGGCTCCACCATGGTCCTCACCGAGCCCGACGCGGGCTCCGACGGGGGCGCCGGCCGCGGGCCGCGTTCGCCGCCGTCCGGGCCGCGGCCACCGCCGTGTTGGAGGCCTGGATCGCGGTCCGCGCGGCGTTGGCCGCGCCCTGCGCCGCCTCGGCCGCGCGGTTCGCGGCCTGCCCCGCCTTCACGAGGTCGTTCTTGGCCGCCTCGGCTTCCGCGGCGGCCTTCTGCGCGGCCTCCTTGGCCAGCCGGGAGGCCTCCTGGGCGCGCTCACCCGCTACCTTGGCCGCATCGGTCTCGGCCTTGGCGCGCTTGCCGGCCTCCGTGGCGGCCTCGACGAGCTGGCTGATCGTCAGGGTCTCCTGGTCACGGGCGCGGGCCAGCTCCAGCCCGTTCTCCAGGAAGTCCGCGATGTCCTCGGCCGTCCCGCTCAGGGCCCGCTGCGCGAGCTTCTGCACCTCGGGGCCGCCGGTCGCCATGACCTTGAGGACCTGGACCCGGTTGTCCTCCTCGCGGGCCTCGGCCAGGCCCGCGCCGAGGAAGTCCCCCAGCGCCTTGGCGGAACCGTCGCGCAGCGCCTGCTGCGCCGCGTCCTGGACCGCGCGGCCGCCCGTGCTGATGGCGGTCAGGACGGCCACCCGCCGGTCCTCCTGCAGCGGGTCCTGGAAGCCGGTCAGCACGAACTCGTGCAGCTGCGCGTCCGTGCCGTTCAACGCCTGTTGCGCCGCGGCCCGCACACCGGGATCGGCGAAGGCGAGCATCTTCAGGACGGCGGAGCGCTCGTCCTCGGTGGTCGCCCGCTGCAGGCCCGTGGCCAGGAAGCCGCTGATCTCGGCGTCGCTGCCGACCAGCGCGGCCGCCGCGGCGTCCTTGACCGCCGACCCGCCGGACATCCACGCCTCGACCACCTGGGTGCGCGCGCCCGCGGGCAGCGGCGCCGGCCCCGGGTCGGCGGGGACCGCCCCCGCCACCGTCGTGCCGAACACCGCCAGGGCCAGCGACAGCGCCGTCACCGCGGTCAGCCGGGCGCGCCGGCGACGATGCGGCCGGGACGTGGCCCCGGATAATCTGTCGACCATTTCTCCTCGATTCCTTGAGCGCTTTTCTAGTGAAATTCCAAGGCTTTTCGAAGGCATCTGCAACAACCCGTCGAACTGTCGCACAGGTCGTGAACCCACGGGTTCGACGTCGAATACACGCGCCATGCCGCGGATCGCGTACATCTGGATCACCAGGCTGGGGAAACCAATGCTCAGATGGCCTTTAAGAGGGGCTCGGCGGCCGGACGGACGGGTTCCGAAAGGAATTACCGCAGGCCGCCCAGGCCACGACATTGGCTCGAACGCGACCCTTTTACGGAACTCGGCGGCCGTGATACCAATAGGCCTCCGATCCGATGGCGAAGTGCCCGGCGCAGGCCCGGTCCGGTGCACCGTTTACCTCGATCTCATCATTCCCTTGCCCGTGGAATTCCGTACCAGGAGGCCACACCAGCATGAAGACCTTGCTCCGCGTCCTGACCACAGGTGCCGTCGTCGGCACCGTCGCCCTGACCGGTCTGACCACGGTCGGCGCCGCCCCCGTGCCGACCGGGGCCGTCACCGCGGACGACACCCCGCCGCCGGCCGTCGAGGACTTCGCGTACCCCCAGGCCGACAGGATCTTCCAGGAGCGCGGCATCCGGCTGAAGAGCGGGGACGGCCACATCCTGCTCGCCACCTGCGACAGCCGGCCTGGCCTGCTCGAGGTGCACGCCCGGGGCATGAAGACCACCGACCCGGTCGGCCACGGCCGGTTCTGCTTCCAGATCAGCGGCGCGACCGGCCGGCTGAGCCTCGAACTCCCCTCCGTCTACGGCGCCGTGGGCAACGACTACGCCGTGCGCTTCGACATGCGGACGGACACCGAGACCAAGTCCTTCAACGTGACGAAGAACATCTGGACACCGGTCGGTGAGAGCGCGGACCCGCAGGGGCGCGTGTTCAGCCTGCTGGAGATCACCGCCACGGCGTGACGCACGGCCGCTCCTGCCCGACCGCCGACGAAGGAAAGCCTCCTCATGCCTCACTCACGCCCGCGCCCGCGCTCCCCATGGATGGCCGGGGCGGTCACCGCCGCCACCCTCGCCACCACCCTGATGGCCGCAGCACCCGCCCCCGCCCTCGGCGGTGACGCCGCGCCGGCCGGCGCCTACGCCTTCACCGCCAAGCTGGACATCGGCGACGGCAAACGCTCCTGCACCGGCGCCCTGATCGACCCGTACTGGATCATCACCGCCGCCGCCTGCTTCGCCGACGACCCCACCCGGCCCACCACCCTCCCCGCCGGCCCACCCACCCTCAAGACCACCGCCACCATCGGCCGCACCGACCTCACCACCACCACCGGCCAGACCCGGGACATCGCCGAACTCGTCCCCCGCACCGACCGCGACCTCGTCCTCGCCCGCCTCACCACCCCCGTCACCGACACCACCCCGGTGGCTGTGGCCACCACCGCACCCGCCACCGGCGAAGAACTCCACGTCACGGGCTACGGCCGCACCCGAACCGAATGGGTACCCGACAAACTCCACAGCGCCGCCTTCGGGGTGAACACGGTCGCCGCCACCGGAATCGGCATCACGGGCACCGCACCGGTCGGGGCCTCCGTGTGCAAGGGCGACACCGGCGGCCCCGCCCTGCGCAGGGTCGGCGACCACGACGAACTCGCCGCCGTCACCAGCGCCTCCTGGCAGACGGGCTGCCTCGGCAGCGCCGAGACCACCCGCGACGGCGCCACCGCCACCCGCACCGACGACCTCGGCGACTGGATCCAGCTCGTGCGCTCCCGCCCGTTGCCGCCCCAGGCCACCGGCGTCCTGCGCTGGTTCCTCTCCGACTCCGCGCAGTCGAACGTCAGCACCCGGCCGGTGTTCGACTTCGGGAAGAGCCCGGTGATCCCGCTGACAGGCAACTGGGACGGCATCGGCGGGGGCGGGGACACCCCCGGCGCCTACGACCCCACCACCGCCCGCTTCCACCTGACGAACTCGCTCGACGGCGGCCCCGGCACCACCGACTTCGGTTTCGGCAGCCCGGGCGACGTCCCCGTCGTCGGCCGCTGGGACGGCGGACGCACCACCGAGGTGGGGATCTACCGCCCGAGCACCGCCGAGTTCCACCTGCGCCACCACGACGGCACCGTGACGTCCTTCATGCTGGGCGACGGAGGCAACTGGAGGCCGATCGCCGGGGACTGGACGCACAAGGGCTTCGACACCCCGGGCCTGTTCGACCCCGACACCGCCACCTTCCACCTCGTGAACTCCCCGCACGGGGGCGAGGCCGACACCACCTTCAGGTTCGGCGACCGCGGGGACACGCCCGTCACCGGCGACTGGAACGGCAGCGGCACCACCCAGGTCGGCGTCTACCGGGCCACCGGCAGCGTGTTCCACTTCCGCGGCGCCGCCCCCGACGGCTCCACCACCTCCGTCTCCTACGGCGACGGCGGGTTCCCCGTCACCGGCGACTGGAGCGGAAGCGGCCGGACGACCCAGGGCATCGTCGTCCCCGGCCGCTGACCCCGCTCGGCCGGACAGGGCCTAGCCGATGACCGCGTCCAGTTCGACCTCCACCAGCCAGCGCTCGTCGATGAAGCGCGAGACCTCCACGAAGGTGGTGGCCGGGCGGATCTGCGCGAAGCGTTCGCCGTGGGCGCGCGCGGCCTCGCGCCACTGGCTCATGTCGGTGAGCATGACGCGGGTGCGTACGACGTCCGCGAGGGTGGCGCCGGCCTCCCGCAGGGCGGTCTCGGCGATGTCCAGGCAGCGGACGGTCTGGGCGTGGACGTCGCCCTGGCCGACCGTCGTGCCGTCCTCGCCGATCGGGGCGGTGCCCGCGACCGCGACGTGGTTGCCCTTGCGCACGGCCCGGGAGAAGCCGATCCGCGGTTCGAGGGGCGAGCCGGAACTGACTGTCTGTCGAGTGCTCTCCATCGCACCATGGTGCCGCACTAGTGCACCTGGCGGGCCGTCTGCCTGCGCGAACGCCCCGGCGTGCCGCCCGGGCCGCCCCGAAACCCCCCACCGCACTAGTGCACCATCCTCAAATAACCCCAGTACAAGGCTTGTTGGCACCGATGCGTACGGCGTACATTCAGCGGCATGGAGAACCGCGACACCCCCACCGACATCCTCGTCTCCGGCGCCGGCATCGCCGGCCCCGCCCTGGCCCACTGGCTGCGCCGCCACGGCTTCACCCCGACCGTCGTCGAACGCGCCCCGGGCCCGCGCCCCGGCGGGCAGGCCGTCGACCTGCGCGGCGCCGGACGCACCGTGGTCGAGCGGATGGGCCTGATGGAGCGGGCCCGCGCGCTGAGCGTCGAGCAGCACGGCATGGCCCTGGTCGACCGGCGCGGACGCACCACCGCCCGGATACCCGTCGACCTGTTCGGCGGCGAGGGCATCGTCTCCGAGATCGAGATCCTCCGCGGCGACCTCGCCGACCTGCTGCACGAGGCCACCGACGGCGTCGAGTACCTCTGGGACGACACCGTCACCGCGCTCGACGAGGACGCCGACGGCGTCACCGTCACCTTCGAGAACGCCCCCGCCCGCCGCTTCGCCCTGGTCGTCGGCGCGGACGGGCTGCACTCCGCCGTGCGCCGCCTCGCCTTCCCGGACCACGGCGCCCACTACCGCCCGCTCGGCGGCCACCACGCCTGGTTCACCGTCCACGACCCCGACCTCGCCCGGGCCCTGGACGGCTGGTTCCTGATGTACAACGCCCCCGGCGGCCTGGTCGCCGGCGCCCGCCCCGGCCGGCTGCCCGGCGAGGTCAAGGCCTCCCTGGGCCTGCGCGGCGCACCGCCGGCGTACGACCGCCGCGACACCGCCGCCCAGCGGCGCCTGCTCGCCGAGCGCTTCGCCGGCGCCGGCTGGGAGGTCGACCGGCTGCTCGCCGGGATGCACGCCGCCGACGACTTCGCCTTCGACTCCTTCGGCCAGATCCGCCTGGAGCGCTACAGCCGCGGCCGCGTCGTCCTGCTCGGCGACGCCGGCTACAGCCCCAGCCCCCTCACCGGGCTCGGCACCAGCCTCGCCCTGGTCGGCGCCTACCTGCTGGCCGGCGAACTCGCCGCCGCCGCGGGCGACTTCCGCACCGCCTTCGCCCGCTACGAGGAGCGGATGCGCCCCTACGTGGCCCGCGCCCAGGAACTGCCGCCCGGCGGGCTGAGCGGCTACGCCCCCGACAGCGGGCTGATGATCCGCCTGCGCGCCGCCTCCATGCGCTGGATGGGCCGCTGGCCGCTGCGGCCCGTCATGGCCGCCCAGTTCGCCAAGGCCGGGGACATCGCCCTGCCCGACTACCCGCTGCCCGCCCGCGCCGCGTGAACGCTGCCCGCCGCCCGCCGTTGCGGGCAGGGCCGGAGCGTCGGCGGGCAGGGCGCCGCACCGGTGCGTAGGCTCACCGGCCATGGCATGCCGCATCAGCGAACTGGTCCTCGACGCCGCCGACCCCGAACGGCTCGCCGCGTTCTGGAGCGGGGTCCTCGGCTATGTCGAACTCGGCCGGGAGGGCGACGGCAGCATCGAGATCGGCCCGCCCGGCACCGGCTTCGGCGGCCCGCAGCCCACCCTCGTCCTCAGCCCCACCGCCGACCCCCGGCCCGCCAAGCTCCGGCTGCACATCGACGTCAGCGCCACCGACCGCGACCAGGACGCCGAGCTGGAGCGGCTGCTCGCGCTCGGCGCCAGGCCCGCCGACGTCGGCCAGAGCGGCACCGAGAGCTGGCACGTCCTGGCCGACCCCGAGGGCAACGAGTTCTGCCTGCTGCGCGCCCGCGTCCGGCCGGCCTGACGCCCGCGCCGCCCCATGGGGCACCGTCGTGCAGGGGGCCTACCAGGCCGGAACCCGAAACCCTGGGTTCAGTCCCATTCGATCCGCCGGCCCCCGGCACTGACGACCATCCGCAGCCGCTCGCCCGTGGGCTCACCTGCGACGCGCCAGCGGGTGAGCAGCTCGGCCACCGCGTCCCAGAGCCGGACGGGCCCGCCCTGCCGGACAAGCCAGCGGCCCCCGTCCTCGAACACCACGGCCCATGACCCGCCGTCCACGTCCACCAACACGTGTTCGGTACGTCCGTTCCGAGGCATGGCGAAGTACTGCGCGGTGGGCGCCGCGAACTGCGCCACGAACCGGGCCGCCCACTGGTCGAGCACGTCAGCGCCGACATCCGCCGACCGGGCCTCGCCCTGATCGAGCGCGGGCAGCATGCCGAGCGGCGGGGGCATGTGCGGACGGGCGAGCATGAACGACACCCCGCCGCCGAGCACCGGACCGGTTGCCGTACCGTCCTCGGCGACCGTGAGCCGCACCAGCTCGGAAGCGTTCATCCAGCCGCCGACCGCCACCAGGATCTCGCCGCCCGGCCGGGTCTGCGCGATCCACTCGGCCGGAACGGTCCGGACCCCGCACGTGGCGATGATCCGGTCGTACGGCGCCCCCTTGGCGTACCCGGCGAGCCCGTCACCGGTCACCAGCTCGGGCCGGTAGCCGAGTCCGCCCAGCGCCACGGACGCCCGAGCCGACACGTCCGCGTCCACCTCGATCGACGTCACCTGGTCGTCGCCAAGGACGTGCGTCAGCAAGGCAGTCGAGTACCCGGTGCCGGTCCCCACCTCCAGCACGGACATGCCGGGCTGCACCCGCAGGTCTTCGAGCATCCGGACCACCAGGCCGGGCAGCGTCGAGGACGACGTGGGCACCTGCGCCAACCGGCCCTCGACCTGTCGGGGCACCACGCAGCCGGCGAGTTGGGTCACCAACGTGTCGTCCTCGTACACGCGGCCGATCAGCTCGGGCAACTTGTCCAGCGACACGGGCCGGTACCACCCGTCGCCGTCGTACTCGAACCAGCCGTCCCGCAGGAACGCCTCACGCGGGACGGCCAGCACCGCCGCTTCCCACTCGGCGCTCAGGATCACCCCCGCTTCCTTGAGCTGTGCCGCCAGTACCGCCCGAAGCCCTTCGGACTCGTTCACTCGGTGACTCCGTTCTCCAGAAGATCGGCGATTGCGGATGTGATCGGCAGGCCCGCCACGTGTTCCAGCCACGCCCATTGACCGTTCGGGTTGCACTCCAGGAACCACCATTCACCCTCGGGGGTCACGGCGAAGTCGAACGCCCCGAAGCGCAGGCCGAACTCACCGAGGAACCGCAGCAGGGCGGCCCGGACCGGCCCGGGGCAGTCCACGGGTTCGTACGTCAGGTTCCGGTACTCGCTGCGCCAGTCGAGCACCCCGGGAGGGGCGGTGATCAGCGCACAGAACACCCGGTCCCCGACCACCACGGCGCGCACGTCGCCGGACTTCGACACCCGCGCCTGAAAGAGATGAGCACAGACGCTCACGGCGTCGGTGATCTCCCCCGGCTCGACCGGTGCCGCCCAGATGCCGGCGGGCTCGCCGTCCACGTGGTAGGCCCCGGCATGCAGGGGCTTGTAGATCGTGGGCTGCGCAGCGGCGAACTGCTCCGCTTCGGCCGGGTTGTTGGTGATCAGCGTCGCCGGGATCGGCAACCCGAGCCCGGAGGCAACGGAGAGTTGCGCGGGCTTGTACTCGGCACGGGCGATGGCCTGCGGGTGGCTCAGGTAGAGACAGCCCCGAAGTGCGCCGAGTACGCCGTTGAGCCCCCGGCGGTTCTCCTGCGCGGCGAACCGGTCGGCCTGGTGGTCGCTCTCCGGCGTGTACGGGTTCGGCCGCCGATGGTAGAGCGCGCGGACGCCGGAGAGGTCGGCAGTGCGCTTGCCCGCCGTGAGCCTCCCCGACCATCCGTCAGCCGTGATCGAAGCGGCCAGCGTGGCGCGGGCCGGGAAGTCCCGTCCGGGATCGAACCGGAGGACGGGCACCCGGCGCCGGTTCAACTCCGCTACGACCAGATCGGCGGTCGGGTCCTCCGCTTCCGTGGAGACCAGCACCGGGCGTCCGTCCATGGCGTTACCTCCTAGTCCTTCGTCGCGTCGTGGCCGGAGTCACCGTCGACCTTGCCGTCCTTGCCCACCTGGGTGGGCGGGTAGGTGCCCACCGACGTGCCGTGCTTGCCCAGCTCGGCGGGGGTCATGGTGCCGTCCTCGCCGAACCACAGACCGGTCTGCGTCGCGGGGTCCAGCCCCGCGTACTGCCACTGCGACGGCTCACCGTTGCGCAGCGGCACCATGCGCCCCATGCCCCACGGGGCAACGGGAACGAGTTCGGAAGCGGTGACCAACTCTCCTCCTATGTCTCGGTGTTGATCGGATCTGTGAAGTGAGGCACCAGTTCAGAGCCAAAGGCCGCGCGTGAACAGAGCGGGGATGACGCACTCTTGTGGCATCCATGTCTCACACTCTCCGCATCGTGTGCCCTGACCTGCTAGAACGGTTACCCGGAGACAGGGAGGCGGCATGACAGCTCGGCGCAGAGCCTTTGTTGAAAGGCGAAAGGCCCTTGGTTTCACCCAGGAATCCTTGGCCCAGAGCGTGGGCGTTGACCGCTCCACCGTGGCGAGATGGGAAAGCGGAAAAGTTGATCCGCAGGATTGGCAGCGCCCCACTCTTGCCAAGATTTTGAGGGTCACGCTGGCCGAGCTCGACGCCATTCTGTACGGCAGCGGGGATCAGGAGCGTTCGCAGGCCATACAGGTCCCTGCCACTGCACCATCGGCCCGGGACGACGAAATCGAAGCTTTGGAGCTTGCGCGTAGAGTTTCAGCCAGTGATGTTGGAAAGGAAACGATTGAACGACTTGAACTGACCTTCCACGACCTGGCCGTGAAGTATCCGACCATGGCTCCACGAGAACTATTGGGCCAGGTGCGGAAATACTCGTCGTACGTGACCGGCTTGATGGATGCAAGGAAGACTCTTGAGGAGCATCGGCAACTGCTGGTCATAGGCGGATGGTTTTCACTGCTCGGCGCCACCCTGCACATTGATTTGAACCAGCAGGATGCCGCAACGGCAAGGCTTCGGACAGCAATGACCCTGGCGCAGCATGCCGGGCATTCGGAAATGCAAGCTTGGTGCTTCGAAACCGACGCCTGGCGAGTGCTTACCGACGGCCATTATTCACGGGCGGCGGAACTCAGCGCTACAGCCCAGCAGCTGGCCCCATCAGGAAGCTCGGTCGAAATTCAGGCCATCGCCCAGCAGGGACGGGCGTTCGCGCGACTTGGATATTCGAGTGAAACATATTTCGCAATAGATCGGGTGCAGGCCCTTTCCGCTGCAATCGGCATGCCGGATCAGCCCGAACACCATTTCCAGTATGACCCTGCAAAAGCTGTGGCGTACGCCGCAACCACTCTGGCATGGATCGGAGACCCGGCGGCGGAAGCCTATGCGAGAGAGGTCATCTCGCGGCTTTCGCCGCCGGACGACCTGACCAGGTGGTCTCGTCGGGCGGCTTCGGCAAATATTGATCTCGCACTCTCCCTGGTGACGACCAATCGCCTTGATGAAGCATGCCATGCAGCGCAGCGCGCAATGCTCTCAGGTCGAGTTGCGCCGTCGAATCATTGGCGGGCCCTGGAAGTGGTAAATGCCGTTGAGGTCGGCAAGATTTCCGATGCGCGCGACCTTCGGGAGGCGTATGAAGAAATGCGGCTTCAGATAGGGCCTGCTGATTGATCGCCGCGTCCGGCCGGCCTGACGCCGTACCGGCCCGACGGGTCGACGAGTCGCGGGTTACGCGGTGCGCGGCTGGTTGAAGCGCAGCATGTTGCCCGACGGGTCGCGGAAGGCGCAGTCGCGCACCCCGTAGGGCTGGTCCATCGGCTCCTGGAGGACCTCGGCGCCGGCCGCCCGGATGCGCTCGAAGGTGGCGTCGCAGTCGTCGGTGCGGAAGATGACGCCGCGCAGCAGGCCCTTGGCGAGGAGTTCGGCGGCGGCTCGGCGGTCGTCCGCGGAGGCGTGCGGGTCGGCCAGCGGGGGCTCCAGGACGATCTCCACGCCGGGCTGGTCGGGCGAGCCGACGGTGACCCAGCGCATCCCCTCGAAGCCGACGTCGTTGCGCACCTCGAAGCCGAGGACGTCGCGGTAGAAGGCGAGCGCCCGGTCGTGGTCGTCGACGGCGATGAAGCACTGCGCGAGTTCGATGCTCATGGCCGTCACGCTACGGGAGTGCCGGGGCCGCCGTCCCGCCCGGCCTCCTCCCTCCCTTCGGCGTCCTTGGCCTCGGCGCGCCGCACCGGGCGGGTGCGGATCTTGGCGATGCAGGCCGGGATCGCCGCGCCCTGCTCGTGGTCGCGAGCCCGGTAGGCGCTGGGGCTCTCCCCGACCAGCTCGGTGAAGCGGGTGCTGAAGGAGCCCAGCGAGGTACAGCCCACCTCCATGCACACCTCGGTCACGCTCAGGTCCCCGCGCCGCAGCAGCGCCTTGGCCCGCTCGATCCGGCGGGTCATGAGGTAGCTGTACGGGGTCTCGCCGTAGGCGGCGCGGAAGCTGCGCGAGAAGTGGCCGGAGGACATCAGCGCGGTCCGGGCCAGCGCCGGCACGTCCAGCGGCTGCGCGTACTCGCGGTCCATCCGGTCCCGGGCCCGGCGCAGCCGCACGAGGTCGTCGAGCGGCACCCGGCTCGCGCGGGAGGACGGGGACGGAGGCGGGGACGGAGGCGGGGACGAGGGCGGCACACCGGCCACCGTACCGAGCGCCACCGACGGACGGCCTCCCCGGCCCCTCCCCGTACCGTCCACCCGCACCGTCCACCCGCACCGTCCCCCGCCCGGCGCAGCCCGCTCGCGCCCGCCCCGCCGCGCCGACCACCCTGGAGCAACGGCCGGACGGCAGGGAGCCGGCCGGACGGCGGAGAGGGCGGCAGGGGTGGTGGACGGCGACGACCAGCGGCCCGATTCCCCGCGCGCCCCCGGCAACCGGGCGGTGGTGCTCGGCGTGCTCGCCGCCACCGTCGCCGTCCTGCTGGTCCAGGCGGTCACCGGCACCGGCGCCCGGCTGGTGCTGCTGCTGGTGTTCCTGCCCGCGCTGCTGGCGGGCCTGGGCACCGTCGCCCAGACGGTGGCCGCCTCGGTGTGGGTGACCGCCGTGGTCGTGGCCCACTCGGTGCTGTACCCGCCCGGCGACCTGCCGGCCCGCCTGGGCACCCTGCTGGGCGTGGTCGCCGCCGAGGGCGCCGTGATCGGCCTGTGCGCGCGGCGGGTGCGGCGCGAGCGGCAGCTGTCCCGGCTGCGGCAGAGCGCCGTCGCCCTCCAGCGCCAGCTGCTGCGCCCGCTGCCGGTCACCACCGCGCACCTGCGCCTGGACGGGCTGTACCGGCCGGTGGAGCAGGACGCCCTGGTCGGCGGCGACCTGTACGACGTGGCCGCGACCCCGCACGGCACCCGGGTGCTGGTCGGCGACGTCCAGGGCAAGGGCCTGCCCGCGATCGGGGCGGGCTTCGCGGTGCTGAGCGCCTTCCGGGAGGCGGCCTTCCGCGAGGCGCGGCTGCCCGCCGTCGCCGACGCCCTGGAGGCGGCGGTGGAGCGGCACAACGCCTACGCGGTGCAGAGCGGCGAGCAGGAACGGTTCGTCACCGCGACCGTGCTCTGCGTCGGCGGCCCCGGCGAGGACGAGGAGGACGGGGACGGGGAGGACGGGGACGGGGACGGGGAGGTCACCGAGGTGCGGGCCGTCAACTGCGGCCACCTCTCCCCCTACCTGCTGCACCCGGACGGCCGCGTGGAGCCCGTCACCCTGGACGCCGGGATCCCGCTCGGCCTCGCCGCCCTGGCCGCCGACGGCGCCCCGCGCCCCGTACGGCGCTTCGCGCTGCCCGACGACGCGGTGCTGGTGCTGCTCACCGACGGCATCACCGAGGCCCAGGACGCCTCCGGCGCGTTCTACCCGGTCGAGCGGGGCCTGGCCGACCTCGCCGCCCTCCCCGCCGACGCCCTGCCCGAGGCCCTCGACCGGCGGGCCCGCCGCTGGAGCGGCGGACGCAGCCGCGACGACGTCACCGTCCTCGCCCTGCGCCCCGCCCCGTAACCGCCCGACCAACCGGCCACGAACCGTCCACCCCTCGACCCCCGGCTGCGGGCTCCACCTGCGGCGATCTAGGGTGCTGGCATGATCCCCACACCGATACCCGGCCCTACGGACGGCCCGCACGAGAGCCCGCACGACGGCCCGCACGAGAGCCCGCTCGACGGCCCGACGGACGACTTCCTGACCGACCCCGCCCAGGCCCTGCGGGTGATGATGGCGGGCAACGCCCGGTTCGTCGCGGGCATCCCCGAGCACCCCAACCAGGACGCCGGGCGCCGCACGGCGCTCGCCCCGGCGCAGCGGCCCTTCGCGGTGCTGTTCGGCTGTTCGGACTCCCGGCTGGCCGCCGAGATCATCTTCGACCAGGGCCTGGGCGACCTGTTCGTGGTGCGCACCGCCGGGCACGTCACCGGCGCGGAGGCGCTGGGCAGCATCGAGTACGGGGTGAGCGTGCTGGACTGCCCGCTGGTGGTGGTGCTGGGGCACGACTCCTGCGGCGCGGTGGCGGCGGCGCTGGACTCCCTGGAGCAGGGGCGGCTGCCGGGCGGGTTCGTGCGGGACGTGGTGGAGCGGGTGACCCCGAGCGTGCTGTCCGCCAGGGCCGCGGGCATCGAGGACCGCGACGGGATCGTGGACGAGCACATCCGCCAGACCGTGGACCTGCTGGTGGAGCGCTCGCAGGCGCTGGCGGCGCGGATCGCCGAGGGGAAGGTGGCCGTGGTGGGCCTGTCCTACCGGCTGCGCGACGGCCGGGCCCACCTGGTCGCCGCCCGGGGACCGGTGGGCTGACCGGCCGGCGACGAGCTGACGGACCGTAGCGGGTGCGTCCGTCCTCGGGAACGCGATGTCCGATCACCGCCAGCGCCCCCCGGGCGGGCCCGGGCAGAGTCGTCGACCAGCAGTGATTCCCCTTCCCCAGTTCCCGAGGACGGCAGTTCCCGTGCACAAGGTCATCGATCTCAAGGTCCTGTACTTCGGCACCCCCGTGGTGCTGATCGGCTCCCGCAACGAGGACGGCAGCGCCAACCTCATGCCGATGTCCTCGGCATGGTGGCTGGGGCAGTCGTGCGTGCTGGGCCTGGGCGACAGCTCCCAGACCGCCGCCAACCTGCGGCGCGAGGGCGAGTGCGTGCTCAACCTGCCCTCCTCGGCGCAGGTGGACGCCGTGGACGCCCTCGCGCTGCTGACCGCCAACCCGCGGATCGCCGAGTACCGGCTGAAGCAGGGCTACCGGCACGAGCGGCGGAAGTTCGCCGCCGCCGGCCTGACCGAGGTGCCCGGCGAGCTGGTGCGGGCGCCGCGCGCCGCCGAGTGCCCGGTGCAGCTGGAGTGCCGGGTGGAGTCGGCGACGGCGCTGACGGGCGGCGGGCGCACCGCGTTCGAGGTGACGGTGGTGCGCGCCCACGTGGAGGAGGGCCTGCTGGTGCCGGGCAGCGACCACTACGTCGACCCGGTCGGCTGGGACCCGCTGATCATGAAGTTCTGCGAGTTCTTCGGCGACGGGCGGCGGCTGTCCCCCTCCCGGCTCGCCGAGGGCTGGCAGATGCCGGGGCGGCTGCCCGCCGCCGTGTGACGCCCGCTCAGCCCTTCCGCCGCTCAGCCCTTCCGCCGCTCAGCCCTTCCGCCGCTCGTTCCGCTCGGTCCGGCGGCGGCGCACGAGGCGATCCGACCGTCGTCGCCAGGCCGAGCGGAGCAGCAGCAGGAGCAGCGCGGCCAGCAGCGCCTGCGCGGCGGCGGTCACCGGCCGGCCCACGCGAAGGCCGCCCCGCCCCCGCCCCCGGCTCACGGCGCGACGGTCGTCCCGCAGGAGTCGCACACCCGGGTCGCGGGCAGTTCCAGGAAGCAGTTCGGACAGATCGCCGGCGGGCGCGGCACGGCGGTGGCGGCGGCCTTGCGCTCCACCGAGGCGCGCAGGCGCGGGGCCAGGGCGGGGATGCCGCCGTCGGCGGGCAGGTCGGCGCCGAAGTGCCGGTAGCAGGCCAGACGGGCGGCGGCCGCGTGCTGCTCGCGGTCCATCTCCGCGGCCACCGGCGGCTGTCCGGCCACCGCCAGCACCTCCTGGTAGCCGGGGCCGACCCGGCCGTCGGTGGCGTGCACCACCAGGGCGGTCAGGGGCGGGTCGCCGCGCCGGTGCGCCTCGCGGATCACCAGGGAGAGCACCTTGCCGATCCAGTGCCGCTGGTTGATCCGGGTGCGCACCCCGGAGGCCTCCTGCACCGCCTCGGCCAGGTCCGCGTAGCTGATCACCGCGTGGTAGCGGCGCGCCACCTCCACCAGGGCGGGGTAGGCCGCCCTGGTCCACACGATGTGCGCCTGGCTGGCGCTGACCGCCGAACCGTCCGACGCCCGCCAGTAGGTGTGCTGCTCGGCCATCTGCCCGCCCCTGTCCATCTCGCCCGTGTCCGTCTTGTCCGTGTTCGCCCCCCGCAGGCCCCCGCCGGGAGCGAGGCTACCCGGCCGCGCGGCGGCACTTTCGGGCGGGGCCCGTCTCCGGCGGGGCTTGACTTCAAGTGCTGTTGAAGTCGTGGAATGGGTGCCGACCGCAGCCGTACGGGCATCGCGGTCGATGCCCCGCCCGTACGGAACCCGTACCGGGGCCGGGGCCGCCTTCTTCCTGATCGTGCCGGAGGCGGCCCCGGCTCCGGGTCCGGCCTCCGGGCGGTGCCCCCCGGCCGGTAGCGGCCCCACCCTCCGGGAGGCGCGCCGCTCACGCCCGACGCGCCCTCACTCCCCCGCGAGCAGCGCCCCCAGCACCGTCCGCCGGTGCCGCACCGCCCGCCCCGCCCGCGCGCTCGCGACCAGCCCCGCCGCCCGCAACGCCCCCACGTGCGCGGACACCGTCGCACCGCTCACGCCCAGCCGCCGGGCGAGTTCGGTGGTGGTGCACTCCTGCTCCAGCAGGTGCAGCAGCTCGGCGCGGGTGGCGCCGATCACCGCGGCCAGGGCCTGCACCCCGGTGCGGCCGTCGGGGCTCGGCAGCAGGCCTGGCCCGGCCGGGTAGGTGAGGGCGAGCGGGCGGCCGGGGAGGTCGGCGGGCAGCGCCGGGCCGTACCAGTGGAAGGTCGGCAGCAGGAGCAGTCCGCGCCCGCCGAGGTGGATCTCCCGGGGCGCGCCCGGCAGTTCCCACACCCCCTCCCGCAGGCGCGCGCCGGGCAGCAGCTCGGGTGAGATCTGCTGGGCGTTCATGAGGTTCTCCCGTGGTGCCGTTGCCACCGTTCGGTGGCTTAGCCACGGTTGCACGGGGTGGCCGGTGCCGCACGAGCAGTCATCCGTCGGAGTGCGGACGCTCCCGCTCGGGCCGGGCTTCCGGGAGGTCCGCCGAGGTCTCCCCGTTCGGGCCGCTGCTCCGGCGGCGGCGCCAGAACGGGCTCGACGGCCAGCGCCGCTCCTGGTCGTACGCGTACGCGTGGTTCCTCCGGTAGGCGTCCGCGACGCCGTCCAGGAACGCCGTGTAGTCGGCGAGGACGGCCGCCGTGCGGGCCGGGGCGGCCAGGCACGCGGCCACGGTCTGCCCGGCGCGGGCGCCGGTGTGCAGGGCGGTGAGGATGCCCTGGGAGGAGAGCGGGTCGAAGGCGAGCGCCGCGTCCCCGGCCGCCAGCCAGCCCGGACCCGCGGCCGGGGCCAGCCGCACGCCGTGGGCGGGTGTCCAGCGCGGCACGGGGGTCGCGGCGGGGTCGTAGCCGGCCAGGCGCCGGCGGACGTGGTCGGTCCGGGTGGCGCCGTGCCAGAAGCCCTGCGGGGTGCGGAGTGCGGGGGCGGCGAGGTCGGGGTCGGTCAGGTGGGCGACCAGGCGTCCGGCCGGGACCGGGGTGGTGTACCACCAGCCGTGCGGCGCCGCCTCGACGAGCGTGCGCGCCTCGGCGTCCCGCGGGCCGGTGCCGTCGGCCGCGGGCCGGCGGGGGAGGACGGCGTAGACGGCGACGAGCCGGTCCTGCCGGTGGCGGCGGCCGAGACGACGGCCGATCGCGCAGCTCCGCCCGGTGGCGTCGACCGTCCAGCGGGTGCGCAACTCCGCCACGCTGCCGTTCTGACGGATGGTCAGCCGGTCGCCGGACCGCGCGAGCAGGGCGGCCCGCCGCAGCTCGGCGCCGGCCGCCACGGCCGCGTCCCGGAGGAAGGCGTCGAAGCGGAGCCGGTCGAGGTGCCAGCCGTGCCCGTACGGGTCGAAGAGGTGGCTGATGCCGTGCAGCGCCGGCGCACCCCAGGCGGCGTACGTGCCCGTGGACGCGGGGTGCCCGGCGGCGAGGAAGCCGTCCAGCAGCCCGAGGTCGCGCAGCAGCGGCCGGGCGGCGGGCGGCAGCGACTCCCCGATCCGGAACGCGCCGCGGCCGGCGGGCTGCGCGGGGCGCCCGCCGGGGTCGAGGAGCAGGACGCGCCGGCCGGCGGCCGCTAGGACCAGCGCCGCGACGGAGCCCGCCGGTCCGCCGCCTGCCACGACGGCGTCCACGGTGTCCACGGCGTCCACGGCACCCACGGCGTCCACGGGCCCCGGCCGGTACGGGCGGTTCGTCACCGGTCGCGCCGCAGGCGCTTGACCTTGT
This sequence comes from Kitasatospora sp. NPDC004799, assembly GCF_040609095.1. Classification (NCBI taxonomy): domain Bacteria; kingdom Bacillati; phylum Actinomycetota; class Actinomycetes; order Kitasatosporales; family Streptomycetaceae; genus Kitasatospora; species Kitasatospora sp. NPDC004799. Next base: position 16,884 of record NZ_JBEXJK010000044.1, on the reverse strand, counting down.
CGATGTAGCCCGCCGAGACCTCCTCGTCGGGCAGCTCCGCCATGGTGACGGCGGTGGCCAGCGCGGCCTCGCCGAGCACCGGGTCGGCGCCGAGCGGAACGTGCAGGGCGACCAGGTTGCGCCGGGCCGGCGGTGCGGGCTCCGGCGGGAAGCTCACCTCGGACTCGACGAGCAGCTCCGCCGGGAGGCGGGGGTCGTCGGTGGGCCCGGGGCGGCGCTCGACCACGCCGAGCCGGCCGAAGTCCGTCACCATGGCGTTGATGGTGTCGAGGTAGCGCGGGGGGAGCCAGCGCAGCCAGGTCCGCCGGGTGCCGAACGCGGCCAGGCGCTCCTCGATCGGCCGGGAGGCGTCCATGACGATCGCGTACTCCTCCTCGGCGATCACGTGGTTGGGCACCCGGGCCGGCCAGAAGGTGGGCAGGTACGGGTCGTAGGTGCCGAAGCCGGAGAGGTACTCGTAGCCGGACCGGCAGCTCGCGGTGTCGGTCTGCCAGGGCACGGCCATCCACCTGGTCAGGTCGCCGGGCCGCTGGGCGTAGAGCGGGCCGTCGTAGGAGAGGGCGATCCGCGGGGTGAGCGTCGGGCCGTAGGCGGGCGGGGGCGGCAGCGCGGGATCGCGCGGGCGCACCCGGAAGGGGCTGCTGTACAGGGTGGTGTGGCGCATCGGCCAGGTGAGTTCGCAGCCGGGGTGGAAGGCGTCGGCGAGGCAGAACGAGAGCGCCGCCCGGTCCAGGGTCCCGGGCCGCTCGGCGAGCGGGACCTCGTCGAGGGAGGCCGGCGGGGCGGCCCGCGGGTCGTGGTCGGCGTCGAAGTCCCCGCGGGCCCAGCGCCGCAGGAGGCGGTACTGGAGCGGGGAGAGCGTCACGTGCTGGCGCACCGACTGGGCCGGTACGTTCATCGCATCGCCGTACACGCCCGGCCACGGCACGGGGGAGAGGCCGTCCCGGTCGTAGTCGCGGACGGTGAGCCAGACCTGACGGCGCAGCTCCCGGTGGACGGGTGACGGGTCCGCCAGCGCGGCGAGGCGCGCCGGGTCGAGGAGGTCCTCCCGCCCGCCGTGCCCCAGCTGGACGGCCACCCCCTGGTTGACCCACTGGAGGTCGCACAGGCGGCGCAGCACCGGCAGCACGTCCCGGGTGAACGACGGCCGCGGCGGCTCGGGAAGGAGGCCGGCGGTGACGAAGGCGTCGCGGACCAGGTCGTACATCGTGCGCACCGAGGTGAGGTCGGGCGCGTAGTTGGGGGGCGCGGTGACCACCCAGCCCGGTTCGACCGGGATCGGCCGCCCGTCGACGCTGACCTCGGCGGTGACCGGGCCGTCGGAGACGTCGTCGTACCAGCCGTCGTTGTTGGCGAAGGTGTCGGCGGGGGTGTCGGTGACGGACGCGGAGACGCCCCGGCCGCCGAGGAAGAGGAGCCGGCCGCTCCCGTCGGTCCGCAGCTCCCCGAGGTGGACGGGCCGGTCCAGGAAGGTGCCGGTGTCGAAGGTGTGCTCGGGGCCGCCGGACCGGTCGCGGCCGCGCACCGACCGGGGGCCGGGGTCGATGACCAGGCGGTCGCGCTGGTCGGCCGGGACCTTGGGGTTGCGCAGGTTGCTGTCGTCGGCCCGGTCCGCCTCGGGGATGTCGAGGGCCAGCTGGAACTGGTACCAGGCGGCCTTCCGGTTGGCGACGTGCACCGTCCAGCGCAGGTCCGCGTTGTCGGCGGTCAGCTCGGCCACCGGCTCGCCGGCCGCGTTGTAGCCGTAGACGCGGAACCGGACGGCCTGCCGCTTCAGGGCGCCGGTGGCGTCCTTGTAGCTCCCGGCGGGCAGCGGGGCCGGCCGGTCGACCTCGGGGGCGAGGACGTACTCGTCCGCGCTGTCGCCGACCCTGGCCACCCCGATCGCCGGGTGCACGGCGGCCCGGACGATCCGGGTGTCGCGGCCGGGCGGCGGCGTGAACTGCGGGCGGGCCGGGCCGGGTTCGGCCGCCGGGACGCCGTTGACGTCGCGGCGCTGTGCGGCCGACGCCTGGTAGACGGTCCTGCGGACCTCGGCGAGGCTGCCCGCCGGGCGGTGCTCGGCGAGGGTGTGCCAGGGGTTGAAGGCGAGGTTCTCGCCGTAGGCGGCCTGGCCCCGCGCGGTGACGTCCTGCTTCCGGAGGGTCAGCCGGGCCACCGTCACCGGTTCGCTCGCGGCCTCGTCCCACCGCACGGTGGCCCGGTCGAGCGGCATGCGCTGCGGGTCGGTGCGGAACTGCAGCATCAGGTCGAAGGCCGCCGGGCCCGCCGCGAGCCGGTGGCGCAGGTCGGCGCCCAGGTACCCGGGGTTCTCGTCGGGTGGCACCGCCGCCGGGTCGCCCGGCGCGCAACCGGCGGGCACCAGCTTGTACTTGACGAAGCGCTCGGGGCCGAAGGCGTAGGGGAGGACGCTCCAGTAGCCGGCGGTGAGCACGCTCTCCTCGAAGCGGGCCATCGCGGCGAGGACCTCCCGGGTGACGGGGTGGTCCCTGAGGTACCGCTCGTAGTCGCCGTCGACGACGCCGGCCCTGGTGAACTCGCACATGTCCTGGGCGGTGTCGACGAAGAACACGTCGTGGTTCTGCAGCAGCAGGTCCTGGGTGCCGGCTCCGGTCTCGCCGTCCAGCAGCTTCGGGCCGGGCACGCCGAACAGCTTGACGCCGATGCCCAGGGTGGTGTCGAGGTCGGGCCTGCCGGGCACGGTGTCGCTGGAGAAGCGCACCCAGGCGGCCAGGCCGTCGGGCCGCTCGTGGGCGGTCGCGAGGAACCCGACGCGCAGGTCGGGCGGCAGGTCGGGGGAGACCGTCAGCACGCCGCGGGCGACGCCGTGCGGCTTGAGGAACACCGGCCGTCCGACCGGCTCCTGGCCGCGGGAGATCCGGGCCCCCTGGGTCAGGTCGACGAACATCTGCCGCAGGGCGGCGGCCGCGTCCTCGGCGCAGCCCGGCAGCTGCGGAGGGCCGGCATTCCCGTCGTCGTTCCCGTCGCCGCTCTCGGCGAAGGGCGCGGGGGTTCCGATCATGCTGTGCTCCGATCCGTGCGGCGGTGCGCCGGGCCGGTGGTCCGGACGTGTGCGCCGGTGCCCACCCACCCGGTCCAGCGTGCACGGACCAGCGGTCCCCGGCGCGCCGGGGTACGCCCGACCGACCTACCCTCTTACACTGGCCGGGGCGCGACCGGGCCGACGCCGGGCGTTCAGCGGAGCTCGGCGGCCGTCGCGCCCAGGGTGCCGCGCAGCCACTGCTCGACCTCGCCGACGTGCACCGTCGCCCAAGCCCGGGCGAGGTCGGGCTGCCGGGCGGCGACGGCCTCGAAGATCGCCCGGTGCTGCTGCCTGGTCCGCTCGACGGAACCCTCCTCGGTCCGCCCGCGCCACAGCCGGGCGCGGGCGGTGGGGCCGGAGACGCCCTCGATCAGGGAGCAGAGGACGGCGTTGCCCGAGCCCGCAGCGAGGCGGCGGTGGAACTCCAGGTCGTTCTCGATCAGCGCGTCGAGCGAGGGGTCGTCGTCCAGTTCGGCCAGCACCGCGCCGAGGGCGGCGACGTCCTCGTCGGGCATCGTCCGGGCGGCCATCGCGGCGGCGGCCGGCTCCAGGATGCGGCGCACCTCCAGGAACTGCAGCACCGTGTCGTCCTGCTGGAGGTCGGCGACGAACGACAGCGCGTCGACCAGCAGTTCGGGCTCCAGGCTGGTCACGTAGGTGCCGTCGCCCTGCCGTACGTCGAGCACCCGGATCAGGGAGAGCGCCTTGACCGCCTCGCGCAGCGAGTTGCGGGACAGGCCCAGGCGCTCGGCCAGGTCGGGCTCGCGCGGGAGCTTCGCGCCCGGGCGGAGCTCACCGCTGACGATCATGGCCTTGATCTTCTCGATCGCCTCGTCGGTGACCGGCACCCGCGCCCGCCTCTCTGGTGTCTCTCGCGTTCGGATCCGTGCAGGATAAGTCACGGGCGCGCCGCGGACGGCGGCGGTGAGCCCGGCGGGCACGGCGCGGTGGGCGTCCTCGTACTCCTCGATCCGGTCCTCGCGGACGCGGGTGCGCAGGGCGGTCCTCATGGGCGGTGCGGCTCCTGGTGGGTGGGCTCGACGATGACGACGTCGAGGGTGCGGGGGCCGTGGACGCCTTCGACCCGGTTGAGCTCGATGTCGCTGGTGGCGGACGGCCCGGAGATGAAGGTGAGCGGCCGGGTGGGGTCTAGGCGGGCGAGGGCGTCGGGGACGTCGTCGGCGATCTGCTCGGCGCGGACCACGCACAGGTGGTAGTCGGGGACGAGGGTCAGGGCGCGGCGGCCCTGGCCGGAGCCGGCGTCGAGGACGACGGTCCCGGTGACGGCGATGCCGGCGGCGGCGAGGGTGAGCGCCCCGTCCAGCGCGTCGAGTCGGGGGACGTCCAGCGGTTCGGAGTGCCAGTCCCAGTCCCCGGGCGGCAGCAGCTCGACGGGAAAGCCGGCGGGCAGGGCCAACCGCCGTACGCCGCGCGCGGTGAGGGCGGCGGCGATGGCGTCGGGCAGTCCGGCCGGGTCGGTGCGGGTGACGGTGGCCCGGTAGTCGGCGACCCGCTCGGCGAACAGGGCGACGCGGTCGCCGCCCGGCTCGACGTGGCTGCGGCGGTAGTCCTTCGGAACCGGCACGTCCTCGGGGCTCTCCCCGCGCGGGACGTCGGCGAGGGCGGCGCGGATGCGGCCGAGGACGGCCTCGCGGCTGCTCATCGCTGGTCCTCCTCCTTGTTCTCGCGCCACCAGCTGCGGAAGGACCGGGCGGGCGGCGCGGGGGTGTCGCGGGTGTCGGACCAGCCGTGCAGCGGGCCGGGCAGCCGGCCGATCCGGCCCTTGCGGGCGAGGGCCCGGCCGCCGAGGGAGGCCGCCTTCTGGGCGGCGGCGAGCAGCCGGGGGGAGTCGAGGACGGTGGCGGCGGCCTTCATCGCCACCGCCTCGGCGGTGGGCAGGCGCCGGGCGGACCGCTCGGCCTCGACCACCTCGGCCCGCAGGTGGGCCAGCACCCCCGGGATGTCGATCTTCACCAGGCAGGCGTCGTAGCAGGCCCCGCACAGGGTGGAGGCGAACGGCAGGCTGGCGGCACTGCTTTTCGTGTCACCGCCGACGCCCACCAGCTGCGGGGTGAGCACGGCGCCGATCGGCCCGGGGTAGACCGAGCCGTAGGCGTGGCCGCCGGTGCGTTCGAAGACCGGGCAGACGTTGAGGCAGGCCGAGCAGCGGATGCAGGCCAGCGCCTGGCGGCCGACGGTGTCGGCGAGGGTGTCGGTGCGACCGTTGTCGAGCAGGACGAGGTGGAAGGCCCGCGGTCCGTCGCCCTCGGTGGTGCCCGTCCAGGCGGAGGTGTACGGGTTCATCCGCTCGCCGGTGGAGGAGCGCGGCAGCAGTTGCAGGAATACCTCCAGGTCCGTCCAGGTGGGGACGACCTTCTCGATGCCCATCACGGTGATCAGGGTCTCCGGCAGGGTGAGGCACATCCGCCCGTTGCCCTCGGACTCCACGACCAGGACGGTGCCGGTGTCGGCGACGGCGAAGTTGGCGCCGGAGACCGCGACCTTGGCGGTGAGGAACTTCTCGCGCAGGTGGCGGCGGGCAGCCTCGGCGAGTTCGGCCGGGTCGTCAGCCAGCCCCTCGGGGGCGGGCCGGCCCCAGTCCCCCATCCGGGCGACGAACAGGTCGCGGATCTCGGTGCGGTTCCGGTGGATCGCGGGGACGAGGATGTGGGAGGGCCGGTCGTCGCCCAACTGCACGATCAGCTCGGCGAGATCGGTCTCGTAGGCGGTGATCCCGGCCTCGGCGAGGTGCTCGTTGAGGCCGATCTCCTGGGTCGCCATGGACTTGACCTTGACGACCTCGGTCTCGCCGGTGGCCCGGACCAGCCCGGTGACGATCCGGTTGGCCTCGGCGGCGTCCGACGCCCAGTGGACGGTGCCGCCCGCCGCGGTGACGGACTGCTCCAACTGCACCAGGTAGCGGTCGAGATGGCGCGCGGTGCGCTTCTTGACCGCCGCGGCCGATGCGCGCAGCGCCTCCCAGTCGTCCAGCTCCGAGGCGACGGCGAGGCGCTTGTCGCGGATGGTGCCGGTGGCCCGCTTCAGGTTGGCGCGCAGCCCGGTGTCCTTCAGCGCCTCGCGGGCGGCGTCGGGGAAGGCCGGGGAACCGAGCCAGACGACGCCCCTGTTGCGGTTCATCGGTTGCCTCCTTCGGTGGCGGCGAGGATCTCGGCCAGGTGCAGGGTCCGTACGCCGCTTCCCTGCCGGGAGAGGCCGCCGCCGATGTGCAGCAGGCAGGAGTTGTCGGCGGCGCAGAGCACCTCGGCGCCGCTGTCCAGCACGGCCTGCGCCTTGTCGGCGAGCATCGCGCCGGAGGTCTCGGCGTTCTTGACGGCGAAGGTGCCGCCGAAGCCGCAGCAGGAGTCGGCCGCCGGGAGGCCGACCAGGTCCAGGCCGTCGACGGCGCGCAGCAGTCGCTCCGGCCGGTCGCCCAGCCGCAGGCCGCGCAGCGAGTGGCAGGTGGGGTGGTAGGCGACCGTGTGCGGGAAGCGGGCGCCGACGTCGGTGACACCGAGGACGTCGGTCAGGAACTCGGTGAACTCGTGGACCCTGGGGGCCAGTTCGGAGACCTCGGTGCGGAGCCGGGAGCTGCCGAGCCGCTCGGCGAGGACGGAGTGGTTCTCGCGGATCATGCCGGCGCAGGAGGCGGAGGGGGTGATGACGGCGTCGTAGTCGGCGAAGGTCCGGGCGAAGCGCTCCACCAGGGGGAGGGCCTCCGGCCGGTAGCCGGTGTTGAAGTGCATCTGCCCGCAGCAGGTCTGCTCCTGCGGGAACTCGACCCGGTGGCCGAGGCGCTCCAGGACGGTGACCACGGCCCGGCCGGTGTCGGGGAACAGGGTGTCGTTGAAACAGGTGATGAACAGGGCGATCCGCATCTACACCGCCTCCCCCGGGGTCGGGACCTCGGCGGGGAGCAGCCCGCGCTCCTTCAACTCCGCCCACAGGCCGTCCGGGACGGGGTGGGTCAGCAGCGCGGCGGCGTCCCGGACCTCGGCGGCGCTGCGCGTGCCGACCAGGACGGACGCGACGGCGGGGTGCCCGAACGGGAAGCGCAGCGCGGCGGCGCGCAGCGGGAGGCCGTACCGCTCGCACACGGCCTTCATCCGCAGGGCCCGGTCGAGGAGTTCGGTGGGCGCGGCGGTGTAGTCGAAGGGCGCACCGGGTTTCGGGTCGGCCAGCAGGCCGGAGTTGAACACCCCGCCGACGACCACCCCGACGCCCCGCTCGGCCGCCAGCGGCAGCAGGTCGGTCAGACCGCGCTGGTCGAGGAGGCTGTAGCGCCCGGCCAGCAGGACGACGTCGAGGTCCGTCTCCCGGACGAAGCGGGCCGGGAGGCCGGCCTGGTTCATGCCGATGCCGATCGCGCCGAGCACGCCCTCGGCACGGAGGCGTTCCAGCTCCGGGTAGGCCTCGGTGAGGGCCTGCTCGGCGTGGTCGTCGGGGTCGTGGAGGTAGGCGATGTCGATCCGGTCGAGGCCGAGCCGGTTCAGGCTCTCCTCGATCGACCGGCGCACGCCCGCTGCCGTGAAGTCCCAGCGCCGGCGGTGGGTGGCCGGGGCGGCGAAGCCGTTGGCGAGGTCGTTGGTGGGGGCGTTGACGGGGTCGTTGGCGCGGTCGTTCCCGTCGGGAGCGACCGGTTCGAGGATGCGGCCGACCTTGGTGGACAGCACGTAGGCGTCCCGGGGCACGGCGCGCAGTGCGTCGCCGAGGCGCCGTTCGGACAGGCCGAGGCCGTAGTGCGGGGCGGTGTCGAAGTACCGGACACCCGCCTCCCATGCGGCTTCCACGGCCTGCTCGGCCTCGGCGTCGCTCACCGCCGTGAACAGGTTGCCGATCCCCGCCGCCCCGAAGGCGAGTTCGGTGACCTTCACCCGGCTTCGACCCAACCGGTTCTGGCGCGGGATCACGGCTTGGCCTCCGGGCGCAGTCGCAGGCCGGCCATGCCGCCGTCGACCTGCAGGGCCGTCCCGGTGGTGCTGGCCGCGGCCGGGGAGGCGAGGTAGGCGATGGCGGCGGCCACCTCCTGCGCGCTGACCAGCCGGCCGGTGGGCTGCCGCCCGTCGAGGGCGGCGCGTTCGGCGGCCGGGTCGGCGGCGGCGTCCAGCAGCCGGCCGACCCACGGGGTGTCGACCGTCCCGGGGTTGACGCAGTTGACCCGGATCCCCTCGCGGACGTGGTCGGCGGCCATGGCCAGGGTGAGCGACAGCACGGCGCCCTTGCTGGCCGAGTAGAGCGCCCGCTGCGGCAGGCCGGCGGTGGCGGCGATGGAGCAGGTGTTGACGACCGCGGCGTTGCCCGAGCGCCGCAGGTGCGGCAGGGCGGCGCGGGTGGTGCGGACGATGCCGAGGAGGTTGACGTCCAGGACGCGGTGCCACTGCTCGTCGGGGTTGTCCTCGACCGTCCCGGTGGCGCCGATGCCGGCGTTGTTGACCAGGATGTCGATGCCGCCGAGCGCCTCGGCCGCGCCCTCGACGGCCGTCCGGACGGAGGCGTCGTCGCTGACGTCGGCGGTGAAGCCGCGCAGCGGGGCGGGGGCGGCGCTCGGGTCGAGGTCGAGGACGGCGACGTCCGCACCGCGCTCGGCGAGCAGCAGGGCGGTGGCCAGGCCGATGCCGGAGGCGCCGCCGGTGACCAGGGCGCTCAGGCCGTTCAGGTCGGTGGTCACGCCTGCTCCTTCGTCGTGGCGGCGGCCGGGTCGGCGGCCCAGAACGCGCCGTCGGGGAAACGGTAGGTGTCGATGGCGGCCTGGTGCATGGTCGCGGAGAACCCGGGCGCGGTGGGGGCCAGGTAGTGGCCGTCGCCGATCCGGACCGGGTCCAGGAAGTGCTGGTGCAGGTGGTCGACGAACTCGATGACCCGGTCCTCGGTGGTGCCGGAGAGCGCGACGTAGTCGAACATCGACAGGTGCTGGACCAGTTCGCACAGGCCCACGCCGCCCGCGTGCGGGCAGACCGGCACGCCGAACTTCGCGGCGAGCAGCAGGACGGCCAGGTTCTCGTTGACGCCGGCCACCCGGGCGGAGTCCAGCTGGAGGAAGTCGATCGCCTCGGCCTGGAGCAGCTGCTTGAAGACGATGCGGTTCTGCACGTGTTCGCCGGTGGCGACCTTGACGGGGTGGACGCCGCCGCGGATGGCGGCGTGCCCGAGGACGTCGTCCGGGCTGGTGGGCTCCTCGATCCAGTACGGGTCGAACTCCGCCAGCGCCTTCGTCCACTCGATCGCCTCGGCGACGTCCCAGCGCTGGTTGGCGTCGATCGCGATCCGGACGTCCGGTCCGACGGCTGCGCGGGCGGTGCGGCAGCGGCGGACGTCGTCGGCGAGGTCGGCGCCGACCTTCAGCTTGATCTGGGTGAAGCCGTCGGCCACCGCCTCCTGCGCGAGGCGGGTGAGCTTCTCGTCGGAGTAGCCGAGCCAGCCGGGGGAGGTGGTGTAGGCGGGGTAGCCGCGCCGCAGGAGTTCGGCGGCCCGGTCGGCGGCGCCCTCCTTCCCGCGCCGCAGCAGCTCCAGCGCCTCGTCAGGGGTCAGGGCGTCGCTCAGGTAGCGGAAGTCGACCTGGGAGACCAGCCATGCGGGGTCGGCGTCGGCGAGCAGCTGCCACAGCGGCTTGCCCTCGCGCTTGGCCGCGAGGTCCCAGACGGCGTTGACGACGGCGCCGACGGCCATGTGCATCACGCCCTTCTCCGGGCCGAGCCAGCGCAGTTGGCTGTCGCCGATCAGGTCGCGGTACAGCGAACCGGGGTCGGCGCACAGCTCGGCGACCGGCCGTCCGAGGGCGTACCCGCGCAGCGCGTCGACGGCCGCGACCTGGACGTCGTTGCCGCGCCCGATGGTGAAGGCGAAGCCGTGGCCCTCGGGGCCGCCCGCCGAGGCGCGCAGCACGACGTAGGCGGCGGAGTAGTCCGGGTCGGGGTTCATCGCGTCGGAGCCGTCCAGCTCGCGCGAGGTGGGGAAGCGGATGTCGTAGGTGTCGACGGCGGTGATCCGCTCGACGGTGCTCTCGGACAAGGTGGTGCCTCTCACGCGTCGACGAAGGTCTGCCGCTGGGTGCCGAGGCGGTCGACGGACAGCTCGACGGTGTCGCCCGCGCGCAGGTACGGATTGCCGGGCAGGCCCAGGGCCACGCCGGCCGGAGTGCCGGTGTTGACGACGTCGCCGGGGCGCAGCACCATGTACTGGCTCAGATACCAGACCAGGTACGCCACGTCGAAGACCATGTTCTTCGTGTCGCCGTCCTGCCGGGCCTCGCCGTTGACGGCCAGCCGCAGGCCGAGCGCCTGGACGTCCCCGACCTCGTCCGGCGTCACCAGCCACGGGCCCAGCGGGTTGAAGGTCTCGCAGGACTTGCCGAGGTCCCACTGCGCGGAGAACTCCAGCTGGAACTCCCGCTCGGAGACGTCGTTGCTGACCGCGTACCCGGCGATGTGCGCTCCCGCCTCGGCCGGGCTCGCCAGGTAGCGGGCCTCGCGCCCGATCACGACGGCGAGTTCGACCTCCCAGTCGGTCTTCACCGAGCCGCGCGGGATCAGCACCCGGTCGTACGGGCCGACCACGGTGGACGGGTCCTTCATGAACACCACCGGCCGCTCCGGGACGGCCGCGCCGGTCTCCTCCGCGTGGTCACGGTAGTTGAGGCCGATGCACACCACCTTCCCCGGCTGTGCGACCGGGGCGCCGACGCGCAGCCCGTCGGTGTCGACCACGGGCAGCGTTCCGGCCGCGAGCGCCTCCCGCACCCGCTCGACCCCGCCCGACGCCAGGAACGCCCCGTCGATCTCCCCGGTCACCCCCGACAGCCCGTACGCCCGGCCGTCCTCGCCGAGCACCACGGGAAGCTCCGCCCCGGGCTCACCGATCCGCATCAGCCTCATGTCTACCTCCTGTGTCGATGAGCGCAGACCCGGCCACCGACGACCGCAGACATCGGATGAATCAGCGCGAGCACGACCATACGGTTCGACACCTGCCGGCACAAGAAGTCATCCGATGCCTGGTGCTGTTTCGAGGTGTTCTCCACACAAGGGTGGACGACATTTGCTCGAAGAAGCGGGCGATCCTCGAATGCACAGCCTGACAAGCCATCCGATGTATGTCTCATGAAAAATGCGCTGGGCATCCGGCCGGGCGTCGGCGGCCATCCGGGCCGAGGGTCCCGGCGGGTCGCCGACCCCGAGCCGGATCCGAGCACGCCGCCCGCACCGGAGAGCCCGCCCCGCTCAGGGGTCGGCGGCCGCGCGGACGGACCGGGTGAGGTTTGTGGCCGACGGCGGCGTCCAGGGGCTGGGCGTCCCGGAGGGCTCGCGTTTCCTCATCGCTCGCCGTCGATGCTCCTTGGGGCCTCCCCGGAGTCGGTGCCCGTCGGGTGGTCGTACCCGGAGATGTCGAGGCAGAGGAAGCCGTCTTTGGTGCCCGCGATGAGTAGGCCGTGGCCCGCTGCCAGGGAGTTGATCCTTGTCGCCAGGGGCAGGGCGGTTCCCGTGCCGGTGGCGGGGTCCCAGATCCGCACCGTCCCGTCACTGTCGGCGGTGGCGATGCGGGGGGTGCCGTCGGACGCGGCGAATGCTGCCACCGACCGCACCGCTCCTTCGTGGCCGGTGAGGGGCCCGCCGATCTGGATGCCGGCGCTGGGGTCCCAGATCAGCACTGTCCCGTTGGCGTCTCCGGTGACGAGTCGGGGGGTGCCGTCGGGCGCCGTGAACGCCGCCACCGACCACACCGCTCCTTCGTGGCCGGTGAGGAGCTCGCCGACCCTGGTGCTGGTGACGGGGTCCCAGATCAGCACCGCCCCGTTGGCGTCTCCGGTAGCGAGGCGGGGGGCGCCGTCGGGCGCGGCGAATACCGCGACCACATCGACCCCACCTCTGTGGCTGTAGAACAGCCCCCCGGTGAGGGCGCCGGTGGCGGGGTCCCAGATCTCCACCCACCCGCGCTGTGGGGCCGAAGCGATGCGGGGGGTGCCGTCGGGCGCCGTGAACACCGCCACCACCCCGCCGGGATGGTCGGCGAAGGGCCCGCCGGTCTGGGTGCCGGTGATGGGGTCCCAGATCCGCACCGTCCAGTCGGCGCCTCCGGTGGCAAGGCGAGGGGTGCCGTCGGGCTCGGCGAACACCACAACCGACCACACCGCTTCTTCGTGGCCGGTGAGAAGCTCGCCGGTCTGGGTGCCGGTGATGGGGTCCCAGATCCGCACCGACCTGTCGTCGCTACTGGTGACGAGGCGGGGGGTGCCGTCGGACGCGGCGATCAACGCCACCACGTTCACCTCGCGGGTATCGCCGGTGATGGGCTCGCTGGTCCGGGGCCCGGTGGCGGGGTCCCAGATCCGCACCGTTCCGTCTCCGCCTCCGGTGACGAGGCGGGGGGTGCCGTCGGAGGCGGCGAACACCGCCACCGCGTTCACCCTGTCGGTGTGGTCGGCGAGGGTCCCGCCAATTTGGGCGCCGGTGTTGGGGTCCCAGATCCGCACCGACCTGTCACCGCCGGCTGAAGCGATGCGGGGGGTGCCGTCGGGCGCGGCGAACACCGCCATCGCCGACAGATAGCCAGCGCGGCCGGTGAGGGGTTCATCGGTCTGGGCGCCGGTGTTGGGGTCCCAGATCCGCACCGCCCTGGCACTGCTGACGAGGCGGGGGGTGCCGTCAGGCGCGGCGAACACCGCCATCGCCCGCACCGCTCCTTCGTGGCCGGCGAGGAGCTCGCCGGTCTGGGCACCGGTGTTGGGGTCCCAGATCCGCACCGCCCCGTCATATCCGGCCGAAGCGATGCGGGGAGTACCGTCGGGCGCGGCGAACACCGCCACCGCCCGCAGATAGCCAGTGCGGCTGATGAGGGGCTCGCCGATCTGGGCACCGGTGGCGGGGTCCCAGATCCGCACCGACCCGGAACCTCCGGCCGAAGCGACGCGGGGGGCACCGTCGGGCGCGGCGAACACCGCCACCGCCTGCACCCCGCGGATGTGGCCGGGATCGGGGAGGATCTCGTATCTGTGGCCGGTGAGGGGTTCACCGATCTGGGTACGGGTGGCAAGGTCCCAGATCCGAACCGTCCCGTCGACGCCTCCGGTGACGAGGCGGGGAGTGCCGTCGGACGCGGCGAACACCGCCATCGACCGAACCCCGAGGAAGTGGCCGGTGAGGGGTTCACCGATCTGGGTACGGGTGGCGGGGTCCCAGATCCGCACCGTCCCGTTGGCGTCTCCGGTGACGAGGCGGGGGGTGCCGTCGGGCGCTGTGAACACCGCCAGGGAGAACACACGGTAGTTGAGGTCGGCGAGTTGGAGGTGGACCTGACGTCGGCGGACGGAGCCCGCGACCAGGTCGGGGAGCGTGGTTCCGGGGCCGTGGCGCGGTGGTTCGGCGGCAGGCGGGGTGCCTTGGATGTAGGTGGTGCCGAGCCGACGCCACCAACGGCGCCAGGTGGTGGCGTCGGTCGGGTGGTCGGGGGTGGTGTCGCGGGCGTGGTGCTGGAGGAGGACGGTTCCGGCGACAGAGGGTGGCAGTTCTCCGATGGGCGGGCCGTGGCCGAAGACGGCGGTGGTGATGCTGGTGAGATCGAGCAGGTCCAGGACGCTGGGGTTGTCGCCCAGGGCGTCGAGGGCTCCGGCGGTGCGACCGAGTCGGGCGTGGGCGGCGAGGTGGTGGCGGATGTAGGGGCTGACGGTCGCCGGGGCTGCGCGGGTACAGGTGCTGTCTTGGGTGCCCGGCGGTCCCAGGGCCAGGGTGGCGTGGCTGATCAGTGCGGTCGTGATGGCGGCGTGGGCCCGGGCGGCGTCGGGTGCGGTGGTGAAGTGTTCGGCGAAGGTGCGGTGGGCGAGGCGGTAGACGATCTGCCCGTGCTCCTGGTCGAGGGCGAGGTAGGGGGCGGCGTCTCGCATCAGTTCCCGGATGCTGTTCCTCATCTCGGCGGGAGCCGGTGCGAGGACGTTCGCGGTGGCGGCCCAGATGTCGCCCTGGTCGGGCAGGCCGCGGCCCTGGGCGAGGCCGAGGGCTTGCAGGAGAGGGGTGTAGTGGGGGTTGGTGCGGTGGAGGCGTTCGAGGGCGCGGGTGAAGAGCTGGCGGTGGGTACGGCCGATCAGCGGCGTGGGGTCGGTGATCAGGTGGGGGTTGTTGAGGAGTTCGTGGGCGGCGAGGCGGGCGTAGAGGAACTGTTGCGGCTCGCCGTTGCCCTGAGGGTGGTCGACGACAAGTCGGTGGACTGTGGAGGCGATGTCGGTGTCGTCGGGGTCCAGGGCGCCGCGGTGCTTGGCCGTGGTGAGCTTGGCCCGCAGGTAGCCGGCGAGGGCTTCTGGGTCCTGGTCGACCTCGACCAGCTCCAGGCCCGTCGCCTGGCCGGCTGCGGTGGGGCGGGGCCGGGGCTGGAGGGCGTCGAGGAGGTCGGTGTCGGCAGGCGCGGGCTGGTCCGGTCCTTCGCGGGTGGAGCGGCGGGTGCCGACGACCAGGCGGACCGTCGGTAGTGCGGCGAGGGGGCGCAGGAGGGCGTCGGCGGTGATCAGGGGTTGTTCGGCTTCGTCGAGGGCGTCGAACAGCAGCGTGAACCGGGCCCGCCGGTCACGCAGTTCGGTGATCAGTCGACTGGTGAGGTCGGCGGCGGGCCCTCCCCGGGCGGCCTCGTGGGCGAGGTCGGGCAGGCCGGCCGCGTCGGCGACGAGCTGGATTGTGCGGTTGAGGGTGAGGCCGGCGAGGTGGGCGACGAGGTCGAACGGATCGTCGGGGCAGGGGGTACCGGGTGGGAGCGGGGCGAGGTGGCCGTGGCGGATGAGGATGTCGCGCAGCTCGCTGCGGGTGTGGAGGAGAACGTGGCCGAGGAGGGCCGACTTCCCGGCGCCGGCAGGGCCGGTGACGACCAGAACACCCTGGTCGGCGGTGGTGAGCCAGCGCAGGACGCGGTCGCGCTGGACGGTGCGGCCGTGGAAGTACCAGGCGAGCTCGCCGAACTCGGCGCCGGACGCCTTGGGCACGAAGTGGCGCCGCTCGTCGGGGGGCAGCTGGTCGATGACTGCCTGGACTTCGTCGAGCTGGTCGAGCGGGGCGGAGACGGCGGAGGAGATGTCGTCGTCGAGGCGGACGAGCCGGTCGCGGTGGTCGTCGGCGGTGGTACCGCTGTAGCCGCCCAGATCACGGGCGAGCTCCTGGCCGAGCTCGACGAGCCCGACGGTCCTCTTCCCCCGGAAGGCGACGGTCAGGGCCCGTTCCAGGGCGTGGGTGAAGCCGCCGAGTTCGGCGTAGCCGCGGGCGGCGGTGGACAGCAGCAGGTACCGCTTGGCGGCGCGGTGTCTGCGCAGCAGCGCGAGGTGGACGTCCTGGGCGAACTCCTGGGAGAAGCAGGCGTCGAGGACGACGATCACCCAGGCGTGGGCGGCGTCGGGGTGGAGTTGGCGTCCACCGATGGCGTGGGCGACCTCTTCGGGGAAGATGCCGTCGTCGATGGGGGCGGGGGTGCGGTGGTGGGCGAGGTGGTCGGCGCTGCCGTGGCCGGCCCAGTACAGCACCGAGTTGCCGTAGTGGGACGTGGTGGGGCGCTTCCAGCTGCCGAGCCGGTCCTCGACCGCCTGGCGGTTCCGCTCGTGGCCGGGGACCGTCCACGGCCGGACGCGCAGGCCGAACGGGGCGAGCAGGTCCGCGATCGCCTTGACGTGCCGCTCGGTGTCGAGGTCGGGGTGGTGGCGGTAGACGGTGAAGTTCACCGGGAACAGCTCGACGCCGTTCCCGTCCTGCGGGCCGGACGGTACCGGCTGATCTGCGGGGTGCGGAGTGCCGGGTGCGGTCATGGGCGGGCTACCGCCTCCCCTCGGGCGGGCTGACGAGGACGAGCTGGGAGATCGGCGGATGGGTACCGGTGGCGAGGGTGACCCGGTACAGGTCCGGCGCGTCCGCGGTGAACCGGGCCGTCAGGGCCCCGTCCGCCCGGTCGGCGTCGCGGGTGAGGGTGAGGGGGTGGCCGGGGCGGCCGGTGGTGGCGGAGCGCACGGCCAGGCTCACGCCGGCCGGGGTGGCGAGGCCGGTGACCATGAGGGCGAGCGGCTCGCCGAAGGTCCCGCCGAGCCGGGGCACGTCCAGGCCGGGCTGTGGACCGTCGCCGGCCAGGCGGCCGCCCGGTCGGCGCTCCAGGGCGATGTTGCGGACCTGGCGCAGGACTTCGTCGTGGCACGTCAGGGTGCCGTGCTGGCCGTACACGTAGGCGACCGCGTCGGTGCCCACCTGGGCGGAGGGGGTGTGGACGGTGCCGTCGCCGTAGGTGTTGCGGCGGGCGGGGATGCCGGTGGCCGGGTCGCGGAGGAGTTCGCCGTCGTCGTCGACGTCGAAGGCGTGATGGCGGCCCGCGACGACCGCGAGGCCGGCGCGCTGCCGCTCGTCCAGGGTCTGCACGGTCGGCTGGGCCACGCCGACGATCGCCCGGTGCCCGGGCAGCTGGAACGGATGCTCCCAGCGGCGGGTGTGCTCGGCGAGGGAGCGCGCGGCCAGGTCCTCGTCGCCGCCGAAGCGGGCCACATCGGCCGGGGTGAGGCGTTCGACGTCGAGGCCGCGGTCCAGGCACCGGTAGCCGGGCAGCAGGTCGTGCAGGCCCGGCAGCGTCGCCGCCATCGCCTGGACATGCCGCTGCAGCCACGACGGCCCGGCGTCGGCGTGCAGGAGGTTGAGCGTCAGGACGGCGTTCGCCGCGCCCAGGAACGGCGTTCCCACGGTGATCACCGCCCGGGTGTCGGCCGCGAGTTCCGGGTCCTGCTCCAACGCGGCCCGCACCACCAGCCCGCCCATCGAGTGCGCCACGAACAGCAGCGAGGCCAGCGTGCGGGCCCGCTCGCCGCCGTCCAGGAAGGGGCCGAGCGGCTGGCGCCAGATCGCGCC